>JAFAQG010000077.1 GCA_019246575.1 Acidobacteriaceae bacterium | reverse complement strand
CCGATCTGAATTCCAATCACCTGTTTGACCTTCGAGTTGCGGTTGGAGAGCTGTGGAGATCCCGAAGCCGAGGCGGCGGCAGCGGAACCCAGAGTGCCGAGGAATGTACGCCGATCCATACCCGATGCAGCCGATTGCGCTATGCGTAGCCGAGCTGTCTGACGGCATCGCCTGCGGCTTTCAAATTGGCGAGCTTCATTTCCGAGTATTTTCGCGAGAGGATCACGCCGGGAGCGCCTGCGTGAAAGGCGGCTTTGACTGCATCTGCTGTGCCGTCGGGAGTAGAGCGGCTGTGATTCTCGGCGGTAGGTATATCGATATCGATGCCGGGCCAAATCAATGTTTTCTTTCCTGCTACTCCATCGATCGCACGTTTCGTTTCGCGATAGACGTAATCGCCCGATAAACCGGTAAATGGGATTTCGCGGTAACCTCGTTCTTCGTAATTCATGACAGTGTATTCGAAATCAAGAAGGAGTTGCTTCCGAGTATCGCCGTAGATCGTCTGACCGACACTATCGATGTAGCTTGCCATGCGCTCGCCACCGCAGTTATGGTAGATCACCATTTTGAGAAAGTCGGAATACTCGGCGAGAACCTGCAGGTCCTGCTCGGCGCGGTAGATCGGATTGAACGAGTTGTTATGCCAGATGTGCCAGCCGACCGGAATGTCGGGTTTCGCGGACTTGACGGTCTTGTAAATAGCCGCATAGGTCTCGCGTAAGCTATCGGCCCAAAGCATCTCCCACGCTGCAATTTCCGGATAATTGAGAAGGATCCGCCAGAACGTAACGTAGTAGCCGTCTACCGGACGCTTGCCGCTCCGCCCGGCGCGGACGAATTTCTCGAGCTCGAGAAACCCGTGACGAGCGCGATCAATGTTTATGCCGCGGCTTCGGGCCTTCTGCTGACAAAAAGTACAGAAGCAGGTGACGCGTCCAGGATCGCTGTGCTGACCTCCATGCATTGCGCCCAAGGAGTTGCTTAATGCGCCTTGCCTCTCGGAACCCCACATGAGCCCGTCGATGTCATAGGACCGGGCATAATCTTCGACCAAGCCCGTCAAAAAGCCGCGGTAATCGGGATTATTGAAGCAAAGCGTCGGCGCATGCCGGCCGTGGAGATCGATCTCCTGCAGTTTTTCGATACTAGGGAGATCCGTCCGAAACACGTCTTCCAACCAGCAGATCGTCTTCATCTGACGCTTCTTGGCAGGGGGCAGAACCGCTTCGAGAATGTCGAGATTGCCGTGATCGGGGGCGCGCGTGTCTTTGAGAACGGTATTTTTGTAATACTGCGGATGCGGAGTGGCGAAATTTCCGCCGTGAAAATTCAGATCGTATTCCTGTTTGCCGTGGTCGGGCAGCGGTTGTCCGGGAACCTGGCGCCCGGCAATACCGCGGCCATAGGTGAACACTGCCAGAAACAACGTATCGACAGCTCCGCGCTGCTGAACAATATCGAGGACTTGTTCCGTACCCTCATCGATGAACGATACTGCGCCGATCTGCAGGCCGATCATTTTCCTGGGTTGTGCGGCTCGCATCAGCACCGGTGTTGCGGCCGCCGCTGCAGCCGTACGTAAGAATTCCCGGCGATGTGGATCTTTCTCCATAAACTTCTCCATGAAGCGTGAATAATCCGCGTGAAAACTTACTCAAAAATAAAGCTTCAACGCCAATTGCAAGATGCGATTCGCGTTCAACGTGGTTGTAACGATTCCGGCAGATGTCGATCCGATGGTTGCATTCGGCGCGGCGAAAGTGGCTCTATTGGCCAGGTTAAAGGCTTCGGCGCGGAACTCGAGCTGTCGCTGCTCTGTTAGTGAGAAACGCTTCTCCAATGTCATGTCGAGCTGAATGAGCGCTTCAGCTGTGAGGATATTTCTTCCGGAATCACCATACGTGTACCTGGCAGGGACGGCAAACGCATTGGGATTGAACCACATATTCGGGCTTTGATTCGCGGCGGCGGGGTCGCCGATAAGATTTGGCCGTTGTCCGCCGACACCGGTGTTCGCTTGATCGCCCGAGATCACGGGCGTAAACGGCAATCCCGATCGTGCAGTCAAGATGCCAGCAAGCTCCCAGCCGCCGAGGACGGCATCGAGGAGTCGATTCGTGTTGCCTAACAATGCCCTGCCGCGCCCAACCGGCAACTCGTAAACAGAGCTGATGGTCAGATTGTTAGGTAAGTTATAATCGCAGACTGCACGGTTAGCCGATAAGAAGGATACGGTGATCGGTCCGCTCTGATTACTGCCTTCGTCAATGCACTTACTGAGGGTATAGGATGCAAGGAGTTGATACCCGCCGGCGAAGCGTTTTTCCAGCGTGACCTGAAGCGCGTGATAGTTACCATTGCCATTCATTTCGCCCATCGAGAATTGTCCCCATTGCGGGTATGGGCGGCGGGCCTGAATGGCGCCTGGGCCTGGACTGGGTACGTTATCGGGAACAGAAATGAGCTGTTCATGAGTGGTCTTATTGCCCACGTATGCGAGATTCAGCGATAGATTACTCATGAGCTGCGTCTGAACGGCGAAGTTCCACTGTTGGATGTAAGTCTGGTCCAATTGGCCAGGAGCCGAGAAGACATTCGGCTGAACACATGTCAGTAGAACGAGCGATGTTCCGGGACAAGGCTGTCCGGGGTTCGAATTGGGCGCGACGAGCGGCTGACCTCGGAAGGGATTCGCCCATGTAAAAGAAGGCGCCGGCACGGTGTTATTGACGGTTTGCGTGATTTCGAATGGCGGAACCTTGGCCCACTGCAACGTGAGATTCGTGTCCAGGTATTCGTCGAAGATGCCGTACGCACCGCGCAGGACCAGTTTGTCGTTGCCATTCGGCCGCCACGCAAATCCGACGCGAGGCAACCACTGTCCCGGGCCCGTGCGGCGGATGGACTGCGGAAGTCCAAGCTGGTTGGTTCCAATCAGACGATCTTTGAACAGAGGCAGCAACAGCGGCGTCTCGGGCTGGGGAATGGGGTCCAGCAGTGCGCCGGAACTCGTGGTCGGGATCACTACTTTTCCGGTAGCGTAATCGAGCGCCGAGGTCTGGCCATTGATCCCATTGAAGAAGGGATTGTGCGCCCAACGGAGGCCGAGATTCACGGTGAGATTGTGAGTGATGCGGTAGTCGTCCTGTATATAGGCGGCCCACTGATTTGCATAGTTGCCGTATAGCGCCAGAGGATAAGCGCGGAAAACACTGTTGGGATAACCGAGGAGAAAATCGCCGAAGCTGTTGCCCGTGTAGTTCGTGGTAAATGCAAACTGTCCCTCCTGCGATTGTCCGTTGAAAAAGCCGTGTGTCTGATGATAAAGCTGCACGCCAAATTTGACGTCGTTTTTTCCGCTGCTGAAGCTCAGGTCCTCTGTGTACTGCCAAGTGCGAATCCGGTTCGCCTTTGGCAAACTGTTGCTGCCCGACCCGTTGAAACCTGAGTAACCGGACAGCGTGATGAGCGGGAAACTCGGGCTCAGTTGCGTCTGCTCGAAACCCGTAATTCCGGCCTGCTGCAGGTAGTTCGTTCCCGGCAGCACTGCTCCGAATAAGAAATAATCGCGGTAATAAGCGAAGCGAGCTTCGTTTAGCCACTTCGGAGTAATGATTCGGGTCCAGGCGAAAACGGCGTTTTGACCGCGGCT
>JAFAQG010000057.1 GCA_019246575.1 Acidobacteriaceae bacterium | reverse complement strand
GCGATCGATTTCGCCGAATACTACGCGCGCCAGGCGCTGAAACTTGCCAAGCCGGAGCCGCTTGTGCAGCTCTCAGGCGAGCGTGACGAAATGATGTACCTGCCCCTCGGCGTGGGAATCATCATTCCGCCGTGGAATTTTCCGCTGGCCATTATGGCCGGCATGACGACGGCGGCTTTGGTCACCGGCAACACGGTTATCATCAAGCCTTCGAGCGAAACGCCAACCACCGCTGCAAAGTTTGCCGAAGTTCTGCTCGAAGCCGGCTTTCCGCCAAGGAGTTTTACTCTACTGGTTGGCAGCGGCGCGGCGATCGGCGACGTTCTGGTCTCGCACCCGAAAACGCGCTTTATTTCGTTCACCGGCTCGCGCGACGTAGGACTTCACATTAACGAGCTTGCGGCGAAAACGCCGAAGGGGCAGTTGTGGATCAAGCGCGTCGTCGCCGAAATGGGCGGCAAAGACGCCATCGTCGTCGATCGCGAGTGCGATATCGACCAAGCCGTTCTGGGCGTTCTTTACTCGGCCTTCGGCTACCAGGGGCAGAAATGTTCCGCATGCTCGCGAGCAATTGTCGATGAAGCAGTTTACGACGAATTTCTCGACAAATTGAAGGCGAAAGTGGAGACGCTGACCATCGGCCCTTCTGATGATGTAAAAAACTACATGGGCCCGGTTATCAGCGCGCGCGCCAGAGACAGCATCCTCAAATACATCGAGACGGGAAAGAAGGAAGGACGCCTACTCGCCGGCGGCGAGGCGACGCAGGCCGACGGCTATTTCATCAAGCCGACCGTGATTGCCGATGTGGATTCGAAGGCTCGGATCTTCCAGGAGGAGATCTTCGGTCCGGTTTTGGCTGTTACGAAGGCCAAAGATTTCGATCACGCGCTCGCGCTCGCGAACGACTCCGAATACGGCCTGACAGGAGCAGTTTTCACACGAAACCGCAGTAAGGCCGAGAAAGCCAAGCGGCGGTTTTTCGTCGGGAACCTTTATATCAACCGGAAATGCACCGGCGCGATGGTCGGAGCGCACCCGTTCGGCGGATTCAACATGTCCGGCACTGATTCGAAGGCCGGCGGACCGGACTATCTGCTCCAATTTGTGCAGGCCAAATCCGTGGCCGAGAAGGTCAGCTGACGCGAGCTCGGCTATACTCGTAGCTGCCCCGATGGGAAGGGGACCAACTAGTCACAACTCTAGGGTCAATCACGATCGACGCGACTGAAGGGAACCGCAAGGTTCCCTTTTCGCTTTACGACCACATCTTTTCGAGCAAACGAACATGAACCTGGCTGAACGTATGCAGCGCATCGAAGTCGAATCGGCCTTCGATGTGCTTGTCAAAGCGCGCTCGCTCGCATCCACAGGCCGCGAGGTGATTCATCTCGAAATCGGCGAGCCTGATTTCCCTACGCCGGGCCACATCGTAGAAGCTGCTAAATCGGCTCTGGATGAAGGCTGGACCCATTACGGGCCGCCGCAAGGCCTTCCCGGGCTGAGGGAAAAGATTGCCGCGTACGTTTCGCAAACGCGCGGCATTCGGGCCGGCGCGGAGCACGTTTGCGTTGTGCCCGGCGGTAAGCCCATTATCTTTTTTCCGATGCTGGCACTGCTCGAGCCGGGCGATGAGGTCGTATATCCCGATCCCGGGTTTCCGATTTACCGCTCCATGATCCGCTTCCTCGGCGCGAAACCGGTGCCGATTCCTCTGGTCGAAAACCGCGACTTCAGCTTCGATCTGGACCGGCTGCGGGACAGTTTGACGGATCGAACGAAGATGCTGATCCTCAACTCGCCGCAAAACCCGACCGGCGGAATCATTCCCGAGGAAGACATCCGCGAAATTGCGCAACTCGTGCAGGATCGCGATCTCATCGTGTTGTCGGACGAAATTTATTCACGCATCTTTTACACCGCGGAACCGCCATTTTCGATTGCGAGTATTCCGGGCATGTTCGAGAAGACCATCATTCTCGACGGATTTTCGAAGACGTACGCCATGACGGG
>JAFAQG010000510.1 GCA_019246575.1 Acidobacteriaceae bacterium | reverse complement strand
CAATGGCCGCCGCGATTTCGGCCGCTCCCCAAAGGCCCGTGTGAGGAACCCGGTTCCTCAGTCACAACTCGCAAGTCTCTGAAAGGGCACTCTTTAACCCCAAATCGCTTGACATAGGGTTGTGCTATAGTGACGATTCCAGCCGGCAAGCCATCGTGCTTCGCCGGCTTTCGCTTTTTGCTCTTAGCTGAAAGCTGATCGCTGAAAGCTGACAGCTGTTTTCCAGGAGACTCGTCACACATGGCTACCCAAGCCCAAATCATCGCGAATAAGATCAACGCGCATTTCTCCACCGGTCCCAAGACGGCGGAAGGCAAAGCGAACTCTTCCTGCAACCACGTCAAATTCGGCTTCACCGGAAAATTCTTTGTCGCCGAAGGCGAAGATCAGGACCAATTCGATCAGCTTGTAGCCGATCTCGAACAGGAGCACCAGCCGTCCACCCCGACCGAAAAAATTCTCGTCCGCAACATGGCCCAGCACCATTGGCTCATGCAGCGCGCCATCCTGATGCAGGACATCTGCTTTAGCAGCCAAACCGGACTGTGTCATGACGAAAAGCAGCTCGCGCTCATGATCCGCTACCAGACCACGCACCAGCGCGCGTTTCACAAATGCCTGAAGGAATTGCTAACCCTCAGAGCGCAAAGGAGCAAGGAGCGGTTGGACGAGGCCGCGCTTTGTCAGCGAGCCGAAGACTCAAGAATTGGCTTCGAATCGCAGGAGCGCAAAGAGCGTGCCCAAGACACCGCGGATTTTCGCAAAGCGAAAGCCGAAGCGCGCAAAAACGAGCTTCACGAAGCGAAAATGCATCTGCTCATGTCGAAAACCGCCCACCAGGAACTCAAAAACCAGCAGCTGCGAAGCAAAACGGCGCATCTCGTACCTGAAGAACAGGTCGCAGCAGCATAGTACAAGCCAGGAACTGAGCTTACCGTCACTCCGAGTAAAGAAGATACTGCTTTCGTTTCTCCAAAAAGTTCTGTAGAGCGCCGGAGTAACTGTGCTCGATAGCAGCCGGATCGGTTCCAGCCTGAAGCCCAGAGATCACGGACTTACTGCCGATCAGATGGTTATTGGCCGCGATGTCAATTTTGCCGGGATAGAGTTGCTGGAGAGCGTAGATGAGTTCGAGGCCGAGCTGCACGCTATTGAGCGCGTTTCGATCCGTGATGACGAACCGCACTCCGTCGATCGTCTGATTCGCATAATGATACGCGGTCGGCCGAAACCGCGTCGGATAGGCGCGCACACCGGGTATGCTGCGGCTGTTCAGAAAGGCAGACACGCGTCGCGCATCCAGCCAGTCCGCGCCGATCTGCTCGTACGGCACGCGGCTGCCGCGGCCCACGGAAAAATTCTGCACCCGTTCGAGCAGGCAGGTGCCGGGATAGAGGATCGCTTCAGGCAAGCTGTTCATGTTCGGGGACGGATCGACCCAGGTGAGGTTCGTGTCATCCCACCAATCGGAGCGCTTCCAGCCTTGCATCTTGACAACGTGAAGATCGGCGTCCCTGTGCCGCTCCCCATTGACGAACTGCGCCAGTTCGCCGAACGTGAAGCCGTGGCGAATGGGGACGGGCGCGCATCCGACGTACGATTCAAGATCGGGATCTATGATCGGCCCTTCGACATGAGTGCCGGTGATGGGATTCGGCCGGTCCAGAACGTAGAAGGGCAGGTGAACCCGCGCCGCCTCTTGCATTCCGTAGATCATCGTGCAGGAGTACGTGTAAAACCGTGCCCCGACGTCTTGAATATCGAACACCAGCGTATCGATGTTCTTCAACATCTCGGGCGTGATACGATGCTGCGGCCCGGCGTGCAAACTGTAGACGTGAAGATGCGTCGCGGCATCGACCGCATCTGCAACGTTGGGCTGATCTTCCACTCCCATGAAGCCGTGTTCGGGCGAGAACAGCGCCTCCACCTTCACGCCTGCCGCAAGCATCAGGTCCACGTTCCGCTTGCCGTCCATGCTCAGGCCGGTATGGTTCGTGATGAGGCCGATGTGCTTGCCGGAAAGTCGTGCGAAGTGCTCCCGAACCAGAACATCGAGGCCGGTGAGGACCTCGCGCTGCCCAACGTTAACGGACTTGCGTTGCGCGAACAGCAGCGTCGCGCACACGAGCAGCGATACGAATTTCATCGCGCTCTCAGAAGGTCAGGCGCATCGCAAATTGCAGTTGCCGCGGAGTGCTGCCCGTTCGCGTGCTGCTGATCGTACCGGTTGATGTCGTTCCGAGAGTCGCGTTCGGCAGCGCGAAGTTGGGCGTGTTGGTCAGGTTGAAGGACTCGGCGCGTGTCTCTAGGTGCAATCGCTCCGTAAGCGCAAAGATTTTGAACAGCGACAGATCGAAATGCCGGAAGTGCGGACCATAGAGCGCGTCCCGCGCCTCGTTTCCGATGGTCCCGAATGGTTGCGGCGTGAACGCAGATGCGTTAAACCAGCGATGAATACTCGGGTTGCTGACGATCGGGTTACCGACGACGTTCGGGCGGTCGCTCCCGATGCCGGTATCGCTCTGCGGACTGCCGTTCACGACAGTAAATGGAAAACCCGTCTGCCACACGTCTATCGCATTCACCTGCCAGCCTTTGATGAGACCGCCGCGCCAGCCCGTCAGCGAAGCGCCGAAGGGAATTTGATAATTCAGCATCAATGCGAAGCGCTGCCGGATGTCGAGATCGCCGTTGCCGCGCTCGAGGGTTGCTGTCTGATATGGAAGCGCACTCGTGTACAAGCCGCCCTGCGAGTACCCTTGTGTGTCGCTGATGATGTGGCTCCACGTATAGTTTGCGTTCGCGGTCAGTCCGCCGTTCAACCTCCTCTGCAACGACACCTGCATGGCGTTGTAGTTCGAATAGCCGCTCGATTCGATGTGCGGCGTCGATGTCACATTGGGAAGCACGGAATAAAATGGCCGTCGCGTGATGTAGCTGACGGGACTTGGCGGCGCAAAATCGAGATCGGGCGAGATGCGCAGATTGCGTCCGAATACGCCGACGTACCCGGCCGTGAGCACCGTCGCGCCGAACGACTGTTCCACGTTGAAGCTGGCTTCATCCACGTGCGAGTTCTTGTAGTCGAGCTGCATACCGCGAATTGCGCCACTCAAATTCGTCACCGATTGTGGAGCCGGGATGGGCAGTGGTGTCGAGAGCGTAGTCGTTGACGGATTCGGAGCGTAGGTGAACACGTACGGCGGATCGGCGAATGGAACCTGGGGCCCGGTGTTATCCCGGAAGAACACCCGGGCATAGCCGCCGCGAATCACGGTGCCCGGATGGACATTCGCAGCAAAACCAACCCGC
>JAFAQG010000493.1 GCA_019246575.1 Acidobacteriaceae bacterium | reverse complement strand
GATGAAGCCTTTCTGCGGCGCATTCAATACAAAATGCTGCTGAGGAGCCCGGACGAAGCCGAGTTTCGCACCATCTTTCGTTTGTACTGCGAAACACAGGGGCTAACCGGGCCGGACCGGCTCATCGATGCCTTCATCGCCAAGCATTACCACACCACCGGCAAGCCGTTCCGTCGGTGTCATCCGCGCGATGTCGTTTCGCAAGTGATCGACTACATCCATTTCAAGCGCCTGCCTTATGAAATGACGGAAGAGTTGCTCGATCAAGCCTACGGAAGCTGCTTCCCCGTCTCGGCCGAGCTAAGCGACTCGTAAGCCTTACGAGGTCGCCGATCGTTAGCGTTCGAGAATTTCTTTGTACACGTTTATCGCGATTTTCTTTGGTGCGGCAGGGATGTCGACGTCGTATGTCTTGGACGAATTACCCACGACCGGCAACTGCCCGAACCGCACCCATCCTTTTCCAAAATCGCCGAACACAGGAACGAGCATCGCGAAGCGCGGGCCGACTTCGCTTTGCGTAATCGCCATGTGCAGCTTTGTTTTTCCATTCGCGCCCGGCGAGAGCTGATAGTCGAATTGATAATGCGGCACTTCGGTGCCGTAGACCCATTCGTTGAAAAACCAGTCGAGGCGGCCGTCGCCATGGAGATTCATCGCTTTAGTGATGTGTTTTTCGGCGACCGCCTTGAACGACTCCGTTGAGGCCGGAGTATCGCGATGGCTCGCCACGAAATCGTGCATCATATCGATGAACGGTTGATCGCGATCCTGGGCGGTGTACATGAGCGAACGAAGCATGCCGAGCACATACGCGCCTTTCGAATAGGTCACGTTGATATACGCCTCCATCGTGTGCGGCGACGAGAGACGCTCGCCTAGCCATAACGGGCCGGCATCGTTCGCCGCTATGCCGAAGTTATTTTTTTCTAGGATGCGGCGGCGCAGGCGTTCCCAAAACTGGGTGTAGTCCTTCTGCCAATCCTTGCCCATCGCTTGCTGCAAAAACAAAGCGGCAGAGAATTCGGCAAAGCCTTCGGAAAGCCATTGGTCGTGGTAGGACGCCCACCCGACGGCATGTCCCCACCACTGGTGTGCCACTTCATGCGGGGTGACCTCCTGCACGAAAGCGGTTACTGAATTGACAATGCCCCCAAACAATAGCCACCGCTGGGTGGAGTCAATGTAAGCGAGGATCGGCAAATACACCAGGTTGGGCCACGATTGCCCGAAGTTTACGTCCGGTTGTTCCGTAACGTAAATGTGATTGAAGCCTGTATTCCCGAAATAATGGGTGCATAACTGCACTTGCGCGCGCGTCTGCTCGAGCGCGTACTTGGTCATCGAGCCGGGCGCCATTCCGGACAGAGCGGACTCACGGAACGGCGCGAGCATATCGGGGAGTTCGGGCAGAAAGTAGCCCGAGATGCTGTAGTGCGTTATCTCGTCCGCGATATCCAGCTTGCGGTAATCGCCGTAGTTGAAGCCGGCGACGGCCACGGGCTCGGCAGTCGTCCAGTGGCTTGCGGCAAAGTTCTCCTCCATCCATTCCTTGTCCAAACGCCCGACGCTGATGACCTTGTACCGCTTGGGTACCTTATAGGTCAGATCGTAAACAGCATGATCGCCGAAGCTATTGAGGTTTGGATACCAGGCTTCACGGGCGCGGACATAAAAGCTGCCGTGCCCTGCCTGAAACACAACCTTGTCTCCCGAATATTCGATGGTGACGGCGTGTGCACTTCCCTCTTCCATAGCCTGAGGCAGAATTACGTAGAGTGAGCCGTCCGCCTTTCTGCTCTCCTGAATAAAGTAGAGATCTTTGCGGTCCTCGCCGGTGACACGCGACACGCGCAGATTGGGAAGCAGCTGAAAACCGACGACGCGCTCGCCCGCGAAGATGCACTTAAAGTGCACAGTTGCGACGCTGGTCAGATGGCCGTTTTGGCCGATCACCGTTTCGAGGTTGAACTTCTGCGCAGCAAGGTATCGCCCGTTCTCGAGTGAACTGGCAATCCGCTCCGCGTACTCCGGCACGTGATGCGCCATGTACCAGATCCCGTCATCCATTGCGGCCGGGCTGTGATTGATCAGAGCCACTTCTTCCGGTGAGAGAACGCTCGGGATGGGTCCGCCCCGGCCGTTACAGAAGAAGCGCAGATCCTTGTGCTTGGCGCCGCGGATGTAGGCCTGGAACATAGGCGGGCGCGCCGGGTTGTAGAGCGCCGCCAGAATCTCAGCGTCTACGTTCGGCATGTCCTGGCCGTTCAGCAGCGTGTCGGACAGACCTTCTGCGACCTCGCGGCGGTCACGCACGGATTGTTGCCACGCGGCAAAAACGGCCCCGGCGCGAGCGGGTGTCTCGACGGGGGCGTGGGTGATCGCGACAAACTTTCGTTGTGCCGCGCCAGTAAACCGAAACACAACTTCGGTGAAATCTTCTTCCACCTGGTCCGCTTTGATACGCCGCCTGAGCTCGTCGCGATCGATCACGGTCACCGGCTTCAGCGTGAAATGGCCTTCGCCGATAAAAATCGCTCCGGTGACGCGCCCATCCACGGCGGCGAGATAGGTCAGCGTGCCCTGCCGGAAGAGAAAGGTTGCGGCGTCGTATTCG
>JAFAQG010000024.1 GCA_019246575.1 Acidobacteriaceae bacterium | reverse complement strand
TGTGCAGCAGCAGGTGCTAATCGATTTTTCACTCCGCCCGGGCGAGGTTAGTCAAACAGTAGAGGTAACCGCCCAGCAAACGCTGTTGCAGACACAGAGCGGGTCGACGGGGCAAGTCGTCGGCACAAAGCAGATCAATGATCTGCCGTTGAATGGCCGAAACTTTACCTTTCTCGCGCAGATTGCTCCCGGCGTAACATTTGCCCAGCAGGACAACCGCGGGCTGGGCGCAAACGGCAATTTCTCGGCGAATGGAACGCGGCCCGCGCAGAATAATTACTTGCTCGATGGCATCGATAACAACAATCTACAGGCCGATTACCGCTCCGGCACCTCCTACTCCGTGCTTCCTCCTGTCGATGCGATTCAGGAGTTCAAAATTCAGACAAGTGCCTTCAGTGCCGAGCTGGGGCGCGCTGGCGGAGGCGTCCTGAATGCGGTCGTCAAATCCGGCACAAACGAGTTCCATGGCAACTTCTGGGAGTTTCTGCGCAATGACAAGCTGGACGCGGCAGATTTCTTTGAGAATGCCGGCAACCAGGCCAAAGGCGAGTTCCGGCGTAACCAGTTCGGGGGCACCATTGGAGGCCCGGTTATCATTCCGCGTGTTTACCACGGCAGGGATAAAACCTTTTTCTTTGGCGATTATCAGGGCACGCGTATTAACCAGGCCCTACCTTACCTGGTAACGGTGCCGACCGCGGCGGAGCGCTCCAGCGGTTACACGAATTTCAACGATCTGATTGCGGGCCAGCCGGGCTGCACGCGGGGGCCGGATCTGCTGGGGCGGAAATTTCCATGCGGCACCGTCTTCGATCCTGCGACCACGCGCACAGCTTCGAATGGAACAGTGGACCCGGTCACCGGCCTGAGGGCGACCGGCAACGGCTTTCTGCGCGATCCGTTCCCGGGCGACATCATTCCTCTGACCCGCATCGATCCAAATGCCGTCCGGGTACTGAATCTATACCCAGCGCCGGATCTGTCAGGCATCAACAACAATTTTGCGGATCACCCGATTACCGTAGACAACGTCGACAGCTTCGATATCCGCATCGATCAATACATGGGCACTCACGACGTCATGTACGGGCGGGTTAGTTATCAGCTCGAGAACCGTATCACGCCCGGTCCGTTTCCTGGAGTTGCCGACGGCGTAACAGCCGTGTTCGGAGGCGATATGACCAGCACGGGAGCGAATGCGGCCTGGAGCGAAACCCATACGTTCAATCCGAGCATGATCAATGAGCTGCTGCTCGGCTATAACCGCCTGCACACGGTCATCCTCCAGCCATTCGGGAACGATCTCAGTAACATCCCGGCGCAATACGGCATTCAAGGTATTCCTCAGATACCGGAGAACGGCGGCTTGCCCACGCTTGCTATCGGCAATCTGGGCCAACTTGGCAGCAACACATTCTTCCCTATCGATAAGACTTCCGACGTTATTCAATTCAGCGATAATTTGAGCAAAATTCTGCAATCGCATACGCTTAAGTTAGGCTTCGAGTATCAGAACATCCGGTTCACGAACGGAGCTCCGCCCAATTCACGCGGCAAATTTACCTTTGACGGTACCTACACGTCGATACCGAACGTACGCGATGCCAGTACTGGCACGGCCCAATTGCTGCTGGTACCCGCTCCTTCAAGCGTAGCGAGTGGAATCAATTTTGTAGGTGGCGCTAATACCGTCGCAGCTTCGAATTTTTCGATCCCCGATTACGGCCGCGCCTACTATGGCGCTTACGCGCAGGATGACTGGAAGATCACGAGCAAGCTGACACTGAATCTCGGCGTGCGCTGGGATTACTTCGGCCCGGCGGGGGAAAACTACGGCGCGTACGCCAACATGCTTCCCGGAGCGCCGTTCCAGGGTGCGACGTACCTTGTCCCCACTTCGCGCGCCGAAAAGAATGAGCTGCCGCTGTCGCCGGCATTTCTGAACGTCTTGCAAAAAGACGGCATCTCTCTCCGGCAGTCTCCTCAATTTGGGCTGGTTGTCGCACAAAAGATGAATTTTGCGCCGCGGTTTGGCTTCGCTTATCAGGCGAGCGATCGCTTTGTGATTCGGGGCGGCTATGGCATCTTCTACGGCGGATTCGAAAATATCGGCGGCGACAATTTGGGCGGGAATTATCCGTTCCTGTATACGTTCAGCTTCCCAACGCCAGACGTAGGCCATCCCATCATTTATCCGAACGGTCACATAGCAACGCTCGAAGAAGGATTTCTTGGCATACCGCTGGATCCTCTACACGTGAACCCGCAGAACTTGTCGCTGAAGGCGATTCAGTACAACTTCCAGACCCCGTACACGCAGAGTTATAACTTGACGCTCCAGACGAAGCTGACGAATACCCAGACGCTCTCCGTCGGTTATGTAGGAACGGCGGCACGTCATCTGATTACTAATCAGGGCTGGAATCAGGTCTCCGAGGTTCTGCCGCCGTCGCTGAATCCACAATCGTACGTGCCCTTCCCGGATTTAGGACGCGGGGCTCTGTACGACGCAACCGAAGGAAATAGCGAGTACAACTCTCTGCAAAGTACCTTCGAGCGGCGGTACAGCCATGGTCTCACCACTCTGGCCGACTACACGTGGTCGAGCTGCCGCACAGATGCGCGGGATCGCTTGCTCGGCGATGTCGGAGGTTATCGCGCGCCCGCTCTTCCCGGATTCGGGATCCAGCGGGATTATTCACTATGCGCTTTCGATGTGCGGCAGATCTTCCATTTTACCGGCGGTTACGATTTGCCTGTCGGACGCGGCAAAGCACTGCTGCACGATGCCGGTGGGATCACCAATGCAGTCCTCGGCGGGTGGCAGATGTCCTGGATCCTTACTCTGCAGACCGGACAACCGCTGACTATCGGGTGCAGTTCCAGCACTTCAGCGTTCGGCTGTAACGCATTCCTGGTTCCCGGACAAAACGTCTATGCCGCGGACCGTGGTCCGGACCAGTGGCTCAATCCAGCCGCTTTCGTGAATCCTCCCATGGCAACCATGGTGGGGCAAACCGATTTATTGCCTTTGGGCGGAGCGCCCACTCAGGCTGCCGGTCCCGGGTTCCACCGGCTCGATTGGTCGTTGTTCAAAGAATTCCCAATTCGCGAACGAAGCCGTGTCGAGTTTCGCGCCGAATTCTTCAATCTTACAAATCATCCGAATTTTGCGCAGCCCGACTCGGCAAATTTGAATTTCAGCACTCCATCGACATTCGGGAAAATTACCGCGACACGCGATAATCCAAACGATCCGCGCGAGATCCAATTAGCCTTAAAACTTTACTGGTGAGAGGTCCAGGTGAGACGATATCTTACTTTTACTTATGCAAGCCTCCTTTCGTTATTACTGGCGAGTGCTTTGCAAGCCCAGGTGATCACGGCATCCCTGGGAGGAACAGTTGAAGATCCGAGCGGCGCTGTTATAACCGGCGCGAACGTGCGGATTGTGAACACCTCCACTAATCTGGAAGTCCGCGTCACAACCGATTCCGACGGCAGATATCTGGCCCCATCGCTCCCGCCGGGCGGCCCGTATAGCGTGACGGTCGAAGCTCCTGGATTCGCGACGCAAGAGCGTAGCGGCATCACGCTCGAGGTCAACCAAGCGGCCCGCGTCGATTTTTCAATGAAGCTCGGGTCGGCGAGCGAGGTCGTCAAGGTGACCGGCGAAGCTCCGTTAGTCGAGACCACCACGGCAGAGATGGGCCAGGTTATCAACACAAAGACAATTCTGGATCTGCCGTTAAACCAGCGAAATGCTTATAACTTGATCTTCCTGGTACCCGGAGTGACGGGCAGCGTAAATAACCAGTACAACAGCCAGAACATTTCCGTGAACGGCGGCCGGCCGGGGAGCACGGAGATTTTAGTAGACGGAATTCCGTCGTCGCCCGGCCTCAATGTGCCGATTCAAGGCTTCGCCGTCTTTCCATCCGTCGATGCCGTGCAGGAATTCAAGGTTCAGACCAACAGTTACTCGGCCGAGTTCGGCCGAAGCGGCAGCGGAATTATCAACCTGATCTATAAGTCGGGCACGAACGAATTTCACGGCAGCGCGTTCGAGTTTCTGCGCAATTCTATCTTTGATGCGAACAGCTTCTTCTCGAATCGCAATGGCGTTGCCCTACCCAGCTTCAAGCGCAATCAGTTTGGCGGCAGCCTCGGCGGGCCCGTGATTATTCCAAAGCTCTATCACGGCCGCGACAAGACTTTCTTCTTCGTTGCGTACGAGGGTCTCCGGCAGGGTTCAGCAAACGCCAAGACGAGTACAGTTCCGACCGCGCTGCAGCGCATGGGCGATTTCTCGCAAACCTTCAATTCCTCGGGGCAAAAGGTCATAATCTATGATCCGACCACGCCCGGCTCGACACGAATGGCGTTTCCGG
>JAFAQG010000022.1 GCA_019246575.1 Acidobacteriaceae bacterium | reverse complement strand
TCGTCCGCCACATTGCGATCTGAGCGGAACGGAGCGCTGCGGCGGGCCCGAGGCTTTGCGGACCGAGCATCGCGGAGTAAAACCGCCTCATCAGTTCAGCGGTCGCGCGGTCGTCCACTTTCCATAAGCTTGCGAGCACCCTCGACGCGCCGGCATACAAGAACCCGCGCGTCAGACCCACCAGACCTTCACCCCGAATCTCCTGGCCCAGACCCGTTTGACAGGCGCTCAACACAATCAGATCGGCCGCTAGTTTCATGTTGTAAATCTCATGAAGCCGTAGAAATCCATCTTGCGGCCGGCCCTGCCGGTCAACTAGCGACAAAACCACCCCTGACAACTCCGGGTGAACACTATTCAGCAGCCCATGAGTGGCCAGATGCAGCGTTCGATATTGTGCGAGCTCCGCGCTCGTGAGTGTAGCGTGACTAGCCTCGAAATCCAGAGCCACTTTTCGCTCCGATTCGGGGAGTAAGGCGCTGATCGCGGCAGCTTCTCGGCGTGTCCCGGGGAGACGAGGCAATCGCACGCCGGCTAATCCGGCATCCCGCCGCGCGTTCAGACTGGACTGGAAACGGGAATCATCCACGCTAAAAACAGGGTCGGCCAGCACGGCTACCGCTTTCGGCGCTCGTTTTCGGCCGGCGTTCTCCCGCCGAAGAACTCCCAACGTCGAAGCCGACGGGATGTTCACAATCTCGTGATTCACGATCAACGGCTGATCCGGTGCCGCCGGATCAGGCAGCGCAGCGAAGGGCAGCACCTGAAGCGCGCCATCGGCGACTACCAGCAGCCGCTTGTCCCCAAGATTCTCGCCGGCATCCCCAAAGATGATCCTGCTCAAGCTTTTGCCTGCATCCGAGGACGCCGTCGTGCCCGAGGCCGTCAGTACTTCCCGAAACCTTTTCGCCGCCTCCTCAATCTCCGTTCGCCTTGGCAGCGTAAATGTCCGAATGCCGGCCGATGAAATCGCCCAAAGATAGCTTCGCTGTTCACCCAGTGAATACTCCAGAAGGATCGTAGCCGGGTCGAGAACTTCCGTCTGAATTTCGGCCAATGACATTGGCTGCGGATAGGTCAGGGCCGCATAATGCGGGTTGCGCGTACGAATTTGCGTCCGGACCTCTTCGTACTGAGCCGTGAGGTCAGCAATGGACCTGTCCAGAGCGGCCGTGGTCTGTCCCGCGCCCAGCATCTGGATACGTGCCGTCTCCTTACTGTTCAGCTCCACCTGCAGCTTCTTTTCGCGATCCAGCAGGACCGGATCGGCACCCGTTCGAACGTCGGCGTGCGCTTCTGCAAGCGTTTCGAGCAGCACCCGTGCCCGCGCCCGCTCGTTCGCCGTAACGGCATCCGCCTGGTACCTGCCGGAAGGATTCGCGGCATGCATTCTCATGAGCACATCCACTTCGAGTTCGTGACAATCATGGACTGCGGCAACGAAAGTGGCCCGCAGTTCTTGACTGAGCATGTTTGTCCGCAAAGACTCGATGATGTCCCGTGAAGCCGTTACGTGCTTGAGCGCCTCGGCGAGATCGCCGCGGTCGCGCTCGACGCGTGCCTTCTCGTAAAGCGCCCAGCCTTGCCCCGGCTTGTACTTCGCGATATCAAAAATAAACAACGTCTGGTTGATGTACTGCAGCGCTTTGGTCTTATCACCTAGCGCAGAATAGGCCACGCCCGCGCCAATGCGGCCAAAAACCTCAACCGAGGTATCGTGAATCGATTTGCCGATTGCGAGCGCCTGCTCGTAGTAGTCGAGCGCCTTTTGCATCTCCACCGGACCGGGACGTTCTGAACGCTTTTGCCGGGCGCCCAGATCGGAGTAGACGTTCCCGATACCAATCAGCGTCAGAGCTTCGCCGGACTGATCGCCCAGCGACCGCTTGAGCGCGAGCGCTCGCTGATAGTAGTCGAGCGAAGAATCCTTATCGCCAAGAAAGAATGTCGCGTCCCCGAATGCGATCAGAACGTTGGACTCCGCCAGCCGGTCACCCAACGATTGTTCCAAGGAAAGCGACTGCCGGTAGTACTCCATCGCCCTCTCCTCAGCGCCCAGGTCGCGATACGTGTTACCAAGTGAACCGAGCGCGTCGGCCTCAGCAGCTCGGTCCCCAGACGATCGTGCAACAGAGAGGGACTGCTCAAAATAATCTAAAGATTGTTGAGGAAGACCTTGCGCCGAATAAATGGCTCCAATCCGGTTCAGCAGTTGAATTGTCCCGGAACGGTCGCCCATCAGGCGGTTCATCTCGAGCGCCTGTTGTAGCTGCTCCAGTGCCTTGGCCTGTTCGCCCAATTTGAGGTAAACATCGCCTTTGGCTTTGAGCGTCGCGCCTTCGCCTGAGCGGTCCGCGGCGGCACGCCAAAGTGGCAGCGCCTTGTCATAAGCAGCAAGAGCTTTCTCGTATTCACCCAATTTAGAGTGGGTCGATCCGGC
>JAFAQG010001029.1 GCA_019246575.1 Acidobacteriaceae bacterium | reverse complement strand
GCATGCTCGACCGTAGAAAGTAAGCATTGGGACCGCTAGTTCACGGTGCTGGTACATTTCCGTGTAGAATTAAGATATCACCTATAGAGACCTGAAAGAGGATCTCCGCGAGCGTGCGTCCGGGGAGCTCTCGATGGCCGTTCAGGCCGTCTTTATGAATAGTGTCCACTGCGTTCGAAGCCTCCGGTATACGTGGGCGGAGGATGGAACGGTCCTGCTTACGCTCGATTGCCACCCCCATGGCCCTACAGCACCGATCATGACTTTCGGGGATTTGAGTCGCGAGCTGCGAAGCCTCTGTTCTTGGCAGCTAAGCCAAAATATCGTGGTCGGCTTAAAACACGCCCTTTCCGAGATCGTGACGTTGTATCATGCTTTTGAATGCGCTCCGAAGTCCCACGACACTCTGATGCTGATCGCCACGCCCCCCGACGAGTACTTCGAAGCGATAGCTGCCTAATGTACTAGTACGCGTACTCCCCCGCATGCAGTGCCGGCACCAGTTTTGCCGAGCGTTGTTGTCATGCGGATGCACGTTGTCGTAACATCATGCTACCCGCTGTTGGGGAATGTTGTGTGGATCTGCGGCGCGAGTCTTGGGCGCTGCGTTGTCCACCATAGAACGGGGATGAACGGGTAGTGTGTGGCATCGCGGGTTTCACCCATTTTGATCGAAAGCCGACTTCTCCTGCGCTAAGGCGAGCGCTACAATCGCTGCACCACCGAGGTCCTGATCAATCCGGCTACTTCGAATCGCCGAGCGTCTCGCTGGGTGCCGTGCGCTTGAAAGTGATCGATCTCGCCAAGGGCGATCAGCCGATGGAGAGTGATTGCGGCAAGTGCGCCATTGTCTTCAACGGTGAGATATATAACTATCGCGAATTGCGCACTGAGCTTGAAGAGCTCGGGCATCGGTTCCGCTCGAACTGCGACACCGAAGTCGTCTTGCGTGCGTTTCTCGAGTGGGATGTCGAATCCTTCTCCCGCCTGCGGGGCATGTTTGCTGCTGCATTCTGGAACGAGCAGGCCCGCCGTCTCGTTTTGGTTCGCGACCGCTTAGGGATCAAGCCGCTCTACTATGCGCCGCACGGCGGAAACCTATTCTTCGGCTCCGAACTGAAAGCCATCTTCGCGCACGATCAACTACCCCGCCGCCTCTCCAATAAGGCTCTCGGATATTACCTCTCGCTGAACTACATCCCGGCCCCATTAACGCTCGTCGAGGGCATTCAAAAACTCAGTCCGGGCGCTTGGCTGGAGTGCCGCAATGGACGCGTCGTGCATGGAACGTACTGGCGAAATACGTTCCGTCCCGAAAACATCGGTGTTCAGGACGCGCGCGAAGAGCTGGACAGTCTACTTGATCAAGCCGTTCAGGAGCACCTTCTAGCGGATGTTCCCGTCGGCGTCTGGGCAAGCGGAGGCCTGGATTCGTCGACCGTGCTTCATTACGCGGCCCAACACGCGCCGCGCCAGCTCGACACGTTCTCAATTTCGTTTCACGGTCGGCGGTGCGACGAGAGTAAGTACTTTCGCCGTATGGCCGAGTATTACGGAACCCGGCATCACGAGCTCGACCTGAATTGCGACCTCGACCTGGAGAGTGCGATCCACGAAATCGCATACTACTCCGACGAGCCAAGCGCCGATGCGGGAGCCCTTCCGGTATGGTTTCTATCTAAGATGACCGCCAGGCACGTGACGGTAGCGCTGAGCGGCGAGGGCGCAGACGAGATCTTTGGGGGCTACGAGACATACCTCGCGGATCAGTACGCATGCCGTGTGCGCCGGCTCCCCCGCTCGCTTCTTCGGTTGTGCCGCGCTGCCGCCGACCGGCTTCCCGTCTCCGACGAGAAAATTGGGTTTGAGTACAAACTGAAACGTTTCCTTGCGGGCTGCATGTTGCCGGCCGATGAAGCTCACTTCTTTTGGAATGGCACATTCTCACGCGATGAGCAGCTTCAGCTTTGCCTCGATCACGACCCGGAACCGCTTCACCAACTCGCCGCGAATCTCTCCGGAGTTCCGTCCGGCGAAGATGTGAACCGTTTCCTATGCATCGATCAACATTTTTATCTACCCGACGATATTCTGTACAAATGCGATCGCATGAGCATGGCCCACTCCCTGGAGGTCAGGCCGCCGTTCCTCGACCACCGCATTGTGGAGTTCGCGGCGCGGCTTCCGGCTCGTCTTAAGTTAAATGGCCGAAAAACCAAGTATCTGCTCCGCGAGTTGATGCGTCGCAAACTACCTGTCGCCGTTTTGAGCCGCCGTAAAGAGGGGCTAGACATCCCAGCGCACGACTGGATAAGAGGGCCTCTTCGCCCATTATTAAGCGAAGCGCTTAGCCCCGAAGCGGTTCGGGAGGCCGGCCTGTTTTCGCCGGCTCGGATTCAACGTCTTGTCGAGCAGCACCTCAGTCGGAAAATTAATATTGGATATCACTTGTGGGGTCTGCTGACGCTTCATCTCTGGATTCGGCGCTGGAACATCCAGACGCACGATACCGTGGTCTACGAAGGAGACTCGGTGTTGAGCTCGGCGGCTGGCTAGTAGTCTGTATAGCAACCCTCATCTTCGCCGGCTGCGCCATCAGTCCGCCTTCACTGATGGACGACGTCGACGCCGTTCAGGCTCAGATCGCTCGCAACATGCTCGATTCCGGAGATTGGGTAACGGCGAGGCTTGATGGCGTCAAGTATCTCGAAAAGGCGCCGCTTTGGTACTGGCTGATTGCAATCTGCTTCAAGCTGTTCGGAGTTCACGACTGGGTCGCACGCATCCCGGTGGTGCTTTCCGCCATTTTGCTCGGGTGCCTGACGTACCGCATAGGCAAATGGGCGTTCTCAATCGAGGCCGGTACGTACGCTGGCCTTGCTGTCTCGACGTGCGTTGGCCTGTTTCTCTTCACGCGCATCCTGATCCCGGATGTCATGCTCACGCTCTTCATCGCGGTCGCGTTGTGGGCATTTCTGCGGGCTACCCAGCCTGTCGAACCGCATCCGAAGCTGTGGGCGTGGACTTCTGCTGCCGCCATTGGAATCGGCCTGCTACTCAAAGGGTTGATAGCTGCCGTCTTTCCAATCGGGACAGCGGCCGTTTACCTGCTCGTTACCGGTCAGTGCAAGAACCGCACTGTGTGGCGGAGCCTCCACCTCCGGTCGGGAGTCTTCATCGTGCTCGCGATTGCTGCCCCCTGGCACATCGTCGCCACTCTTCGCAATCCACCATACTTCGTGGCCACTCTACACAGCGGCCCCGGAGAGTATAAAGGGTTCTTCTGGTTTTATTTCGTCAACGAGCATCTACTCCGTTTTCTGAACACCCGGTATCCGCGCGATTACAATACCGTACCTCGACCTTTGTTTTGGATTCTGCACTTGGTGTGGCTCTTTCCGTGCAGCCTTTTTCTAGCATCTGCCCTGCGGTTTCGCTACTCTCCGGAAGACCGTGCCGGCCGTCTCCGTCTACTCGCTGTCATCTGGATCGGCGTTGTCCTCATTTTCTTTACATTTTCGACGACGCAAGAGTATTATTCGATGCCCTGTTATCCGGCATTTGCCTTACTGATCGGCTGTGCAACGGCAAACCGGACCAATGAACATAAATGGGCGGTGCGAGCGGTATCTGCAATCTCCGGAGTCGCCTCTGCGGGGGCGCTCGGCGTTCTCATTACCACTTGGAATCTCCCGCACCCGGGCGAGATCTCGCGTGCTTTGACGCAGCATCCCGAAGCGTATTCGCTTTCCCTCGGCCACATGGGCGACCTCACGCTGTCGTCCTTTGCGTATCTCCGCGTCCCATTGGCATTGGCCGCGCTCGCGTTTGCGATAGGCGCAACGGGCGCGTTCATCCTGCGTCCCGCGATGCGGTATCTCAGCCTGGCAGCGATGATGGTGGTTCTTTTGCACGCTTCGCGCCTGGCTATGGTCACCTTCGACC
>JAFAQG010000985.1 GCA_019246575.1 Acidobacteriaceae bacterium | reverse complement strand
GCCCGCACACAAGGACGCAATAGCGCCGCACATCGGCTTCGCAAGCTTTCAAGGATTCCGATTCGGCATCCAGCGCGCGGGCGTCTCTTCGGAGGCTCCGGACAGCATCGCGAACCATGGTGATCTGATGCAGATTGTCGTTGTTGGCGAAAAGATCCGGAACCTCGGACAATGCCTCCGAGGCGCCATCCTCCGGGGCTTTTGGATCGCGTTTGCCGTGATCGAGCGAGCGCAACAGGCTGTGTAACCCTGGCGTACGCTCCCACATTCGTCGTCTGCTCAGCCCTAGCAATGAAAGCAATCACGTCGACCGGGCACTTGGTGGCCCGTGTGATCGCCGTAAGTCAACATAGCGGGCGACTGTGCGATCTAGCGTCCCGGCGTTAGGGCCGTTTAGTACTAGGCGGGTATGTACGCGAACGAAATCGTTTGTTCCACGGTCGATATGTACATCGATGCACGCTGATCCATCCAAACGGGGGCTGCGATCCTCGAGGACCAGGCCGAAGCTCGATCCGAATCGCCGCGAACGGCAGATCGTCCGTATTTTGGCGCTGCTCCGAGTCCTGGGGCAGGGGCGCACGCCGACAGTGCACGATCTCGCGGCCGAATTCCGGACCCGCCGCGAAACAATTTATCGCGACCTGCGGGTGCTGCAAGATGCCGGTTATCCGATTGCCGGGGATGAGAGGGGCCGCCTGTCGCGTCCTCGCCTGCTGTCGTCGCCAATACCGGATATCCGCTTCTCGCGCACGGAACTGGACGCGCTGCTGCTCGCGGTGACTCAGGCGCCCGCGGCTCTGCCCACAGCGGAAGCATTGAGTTCCGCAGCGTTGAAGCTAAGGGCACTCGCGGCATCGGAAATGGGCTCCGGCTCAGCCGCTGTAACCGAGATGTTCCAAACGTGGACCTGCGGCTCGAAGGATTACAGCGCGCATGAGGACGTCATTGCCTTCTTGATTGAGGCAATCTTGCGGAAACGGCGCTGCCACGTCGAATACCGGACGCCTTCGCGTTCGGTAGCGAAGGCGTACGATTTCGATCCCTACCGCCTGCTGTTCGTGGGCGGAGGCCTTTATGTCATCGGACGCGTCCCAAGACATACTGGCAGCGCGACGCTGGCAGTCGACCGTTTCGTGTCCGTGGCTCTCTCAAATACCGAATTCGAGGTGGACCCAACCTTCGATCCCGAGAAACGCAGGCGGGACGCATTCGGCGTTTCCTGGCAGGATCCAGTCGATATCCTTCTGCGCTTCCGTGCCGACCAGGCGCCCTATGTCCGCGAACGCTTGTGGCATCCTACGCAGAAATTGACTGACCTTCCCGATGGAGGCGTCGAGCTCGCGTTTCGCGCCGGCGGACCTTTCGAGATCCGCCGCTGGATCCTGGGCTGGGGCGAGGCGGTCGAGGTGGTTTCGCCCGATGAGCTGCGTCAAGAAGGACTGCACCCTCTGCGAACCGTATCGGTCTGTGCGCCGGGGTTGAGCTGGCAAGGTGATGGATGAAGCGCTGGCTATATACTGCGAATATGGCCGCGCTTGTTACGCTTCAGGCCAGTAGCACCGAATTGGATTCCGCTGAGCTCGAAGCGAAGCAAACCGCGCTGTTTGAAATTCTGCGAAACTTGCGGCGCGTCATCATCGCTTACTCCGGCGGGACCGATTCGGCTTATCTCGCATGGGCGGCGCACCGCGTGCTCGGCGATGATGCCATCGCCATCACGGCCGATTCAGCATCCATTCCGGCTTCGCACAAGCGCGATGCAGAAGCTTTTGCTCGCGAGTGCGGCTTCCGGCACGAGTACATCGACACGCACGAGTTCGACAACCCTAACTACGTCAAGAACGACAAGGATCGGTGCTTTCACTGCAAAGACGAACTGTTTACGCAACTTGAAAGCTACGCGGCGGTGCGTGGTTACGCGCACATCATCTACGGCGTGAATAAGGACGACCTGGGCGACTATCGCCCGGGCCAACGCGCAGCTAGACTGCACGAAGTCTGCGCGCCGCTCGTTGACGCAGGGCTGAGCAAAGCAGAAATCCGCGAGCTGTCGCGGAGGGCAGGCCTGTCTACCTGGGATCGCCCAGCTGCCGCCTGCCTCAGCTCGCGCGTGCCTTACGGAACGCCCGTCACCGTTGAAACAATCCGGACCATCGAGCAGGGCGAAGAGGCGATTCGCGCCCTCGGGTTCCGGCAGTTTCGGGTCCGTTTCCATGGCGAGTTGGTGCGCCTCGAGATCGCGAAAGACGAACTGCCGAAGGCCTTGTCAGTCGAGAGCGCGGCTGCGTTCGCGGCCATCTTCAAGCAGCTCGGGTTTCTGTATGTGACGCTCGATCTCGAAGGCTACCGGCAGGGATCGCTGAACGCCGTACTGACGCAGTCCCTTGCAGGTTCAGCGACTACTTCGAATCCGACTTAGTCGCCGCGGGCTTAGCAGAATCGGATGCTTTCGCACCAGCATCCGTACTGGTCTCGCTGCCGGTCTTCTCGCTGCTCTTTTCTGTTTTCGCTCCGCCATTTTGCGAAGGTGAACTCTTCGCGTAATCGGTGATATACCAACCGCTTCCTTTAAACTGCAACGCCGGAGCTGATAGCAAGCGATGCACACCTCCACCGCATTTCTCGTGAGTGGTGAGCGGCTCGTCCGCAAACTTTTGCATCACTTCAAATACTTCGCCGCAGTTATCGCATTGATATTCATAGAGGGGCATATTCGTGCCGGCCTATTTACTATCGGGAGTGCGCACTTTCGGGTGCTGCTCCGGAACGACTCCGGTAGTACCCGATCCTACGTCGCCGCTTGTTAATTCGGCGATGGTTGTCTTCCCCGTCACCAGGTCGACGGCCTGCTTCAGCAAGTTGTCCTCAGTATTCTTGGATCCGGTACCCGGGATGGGATTGCCGTCTTCGTCCATCTCCGGAGCATTGTCGTTTTCCGCCAGCTGCACCGATGGTGTCACGCCCGAATCCTGGATCGCTTTGCCCGAAGGCGAATAGTATTTCGCGACAGAGATGATGATCGCGCCGCCGTCGTCCATTTGGATCGTCTTTCGCAGACTGGCGTCGCCGTAGCTCCGTTCGCCAACGATCTGTGCACGCTTATCGTCGAGCAGTGCTGCCGCCGCGATCTCCGCACCTCCCGCTGTGGCTCGATCTGTAATCACCACCAGGGGTCCGTTCCAGACTTCCTGGTCCGGCTTAGCCTTGAAATCCTGCGCTTCCGTCTTCTGACCCTTTAGCGATACGATTTCCCCGTTGTCTAAGAACAGATTCGCAAGCTCAATGCCGTTGGCCTGCTGACCGGTGGAGCAGTGCCGCAGGTCAAGAACAATGTACTTCGCACCTTGTTTCTTCAGATCCTGTATCTTCGCCTTCGCTTCCGAAACGCGGTTTCCCGCCACGCTCGCGACGTGAACATACCCGACTTGGTCCGGCATCAGCTTCGCTGTGACGGCGGGAAGCGTAACATTTGTTCGTGTCAGCGTCAGCTTCTGGGGGTCCGGGTTTCGAAGCCTGAGAACCGACAATTCAACCGTTGTATTCGGCGCACCGCGCAGCAACTCCTCCGCATATGCTAGAGGCATGTCACGTGTCGCGACGCCATTGATACTTTCGATCAGGTCCCCTGTGCTGATATTGGCCTTGTCACCCGGTGAGCCGGGAATCGCATCCACCACGGCGACATATCCGTAACGCTTCGCCAAAATAAGCCCAACCCCGGCCTTTGCGCCGTTCTCGGACTTCTCATACTGCCGGTACTGGTCCGCTGTGAGGTAGCTGGCAAACGGATCCACCGACTCGAGCAAGCCGTCTATAGCCCCGAGCGTAACGCTCTTCATGTCCG
>JAFAQG010000953.1 GCA_019246575.1 Acidobacteriaceae bacterium | reverse complement strand
AGCACAGCGCAATGCGGAAATCGACATTCGTAACCTCCTCACCGTGCTCGGAGTGAAGCAGGTCAGTTTCGCCTATGCTGATTAGAACATCAATGACGTGTCCCAGCATCCTGTGCGGTTGCCCGCAGATTATCTTTCTCGCGTGCGTCGCATCGTTGGCGAGTGCCCGGCCAGGACAAGACAGCGATGGCCGCCTGAAGATCGGCAACGTGTCTAACGATCTGAGCTCGAATGGCTGCGCCCTGCAGCTCCCAAGTCAATACCGAAGAAGAGAAGGAAAATTTGTCTTCGTTAGCGATTTTGAAAACCATGGCCTCGTAAATGTGAATGGCACGGACGTCCGCCTCGAATTAATCAGCCCTGCCGCACGCGACGAAGACCATAAGCCCGCCATTGGCGAGCATTCGACGTTCGTATATGCAGGAAACGGGCTCGAAGTTCGAGTGGATTACTCCCCGGGCACAAGCGCGAATCGGAGTAAATCCGGCGAGCTCACCTATTACGACGCGATTCTCACCGTCACGCGCGGGAAAGCAAGCAAGAGAGTTGCCGCCAGGGCCGTCTGTGCGGCCACGAGTCGTTGACGGTAGCTGAGGCAGAGGGTAGCATTACGTTCTGCGGCGGCAGTGTGTCACTGGATTTATTTGTCCTTCTTCGAACGCAGCTCGGAAACGTTCGCTCGGCCGATTTGTCCTATAATGTATATCAAATGTTCGCGCGCGGTTATCTAGGGGAATTTGAACATCTCGTTCTGCTCGCCGTCTTGCGGTTGGATGCTCAAGCTTATGGAGTCACTATTCGGCAGGAAATTGAGACCCGTACTAACCGTGAAGTCTCAATCGGCGCGGTCTACGCCACGCTTGACCGCCTCGAGGGGAAGGGGTACGTCAAGTCGTCCATGGGTGAGCCTACTAGGGAACGTGGCGGACGTTCGAAACGTTTTTTTCGAACGACGGCAAACGGAGTGAGCACTCTCAATCGCACCCATGTGGCAGTGCAGCGCATGACCGAAGGTCTTGACCTCGTTCGGAGCTACTGATGGATGATCAACAGAATTTGCAACCGCCTCAGCCACCGCCCATCACGGAATGGCTCGCAACTTTATTTCTGCCCGGCGATGTCGCAGAGAGCATTATGGGAGACCTGCAAGAGGAATTCTCCGGTCTCGTAGTCAAGTCGGGCTCTTCCCTTGCACGAAGTTGGTACCGGCGACACGCTCTAAGAACGATCTTCCATGCTGGCGCAAATGCATCTCGTGACGCCCCGTTGCCGATGCTCATTCGAGTCATCGGCGGCCTCTGGACGATCGGATTCGCAACTTCGTACACGCAACATGCGATGCGGATGTTCCTCGATGCAAACCGTGTTTATGAAATCCATCCCAACGCGTATCTGTTCTGGTTGAAGTTCCCCACCGAAATTGGACGGATCGTCGTCTGTGGCCTCGTCGGCAGCTTGATCACCATTTTGGGCAACAGGAAAGAATTGATCGCCGCGACGACGCTTGCTTTCGCTCAGATTGCCATGTTTTCCGCTGGGGCGATTGCATGTTTCGCACTCGGGCGCGATTGGTTTCACTGGTTCGTCGCGATGGCGCCCTGGAATTTACTCTGTGCTGCTGCAACGATTGTAGGCGGGGCAATCGTTCGGAAGACCAGGCGTTCGGACCGTATCGGACCTTCCGTTCCGTAGCCGCAGCCCGCAGTTACCCGGTCCCGGGACGCAGGAAGAAGAGACGAATCGTCTCAATCAGGACCGGCCCGCTCATCGCAATGCGGCGGGAGCAGCACGGTTGTCGTGCCGACTGGATCGAACACCATTGACTGCCGAATTAGGTCGTCCCAACTTCACTGGGTTGGGCCAACCTTGCCGGGTACGCTAGTCGCACTCAGATTCCGCCGCAAAAAGTCCAGCACCTTCGGGATCGCATCGATCGAAGACTGCGCGTTGCCTGCCGGTGTCCCGCCAAAATCGATCATTCGGCCAGACACCGGATGCCGCACTTTCTCGCTCCACTCGGGCACGATCTCCGGCCTGCCCGCAATATGCCCGGCATGGGGA
Source organism: Acidobacteriaceae bacterium (assembly GCA_019246575.1). The sequence continues at coordinate 3,672 of JAFAQG010000953.1, read as the reverse complement.
TAAATCAGCGTCTCAACTTCATAGGCGAAGTGCGCCTGCTTCAATCGTGACGCTGCAGCCGCTACCATGGCGGCCGAGTCCCAGACATGATCGTCCTTGCCGCCGATCATCAAGATGGGGCCCTGGGTATTCTCGACCTTTATGGCCGCGTCGAAGGCGTCCCTTCCGCGCTCGTTACCTCTGGCAAACGGAAGCGGCAAACCCTTCCAGGTCCAGGCGTAGGCAACGCCGTTCTCGCCGCAACAGGCCCGGTATCGTACGTTCGCTGGTACGTAAGCAACCGCTGCCTTGATCCGCGGATACATGGACGCTAGCTGCAACGCAAGCTCGCCACCGCGCGACGCGCCCATCACTGCGATCTTGTCCCGCGAAATTTCCGGGCGCGTCATCATCCACCCAAGCGCTTGTCCGAAGTATTCGAGCGGGATCGCCTCCAGTCTCTGAGGCAACCCTTCATATCGGAAATAGGCCAGTGCGAACGCAGCATACCCGTGCGACGCCAGCCAGGCGGCACGAAAGGCCGGCAGTCCGCCCTCCGATCCTCCCACAACCAGCACACCGGGATGCGGCGCGCTGTCTGCGGGAACAAACAGCGTGCCGTGCAGATTTCCCGTGACCTTGATCTGTTTCACTCCTTCCGCGATGCTGTCCTGCTGCAGTTCCGCATTCGCGATTCCCTTGCCGTCGCGCAGGAGCTCAAGCTGAATCTGCTGCGTGCCGAAGCGCGGCGGTGGCCGGTACGCACCGACTCCCTTTTCCGTCGGCATCATGGACCAGATGAGCCCCATTCCGGACACCTCTTTGTACGTTCCTTGTTTCGGCGCTTGCGTACTCAGATCGACTGTGCCCTGTGCATCCGCTACAAACTCGGCTTGCGACTGCCACGTGGCGTCGCGTCCGTCTCTCAAGCGGGCCTCCATCACGATATGTTCATTCGGCTGCAAACCCGTTGCGCAAATCCTTACCGTTTGATCGATCAACACCCGGCTCGGCGTGATCTGCAAGGTTTGGCTGTGGCCAACAGCAACTGCGGCAGCCGTCGCAAAAACCAGTCCTGCGACCCGGCACCGGCTCGCTCGATGCACGGGGCGCTCTATCTTCCGTACCTTTCGGAACACCGTCTCAGTATCGCGTGGCTGAGCGCGCCTCCAATGCCGCGTATCTGGCCAGGCCGCCCGCGGGCGCCGCGTGTGCGCGTAATTCACTGCTGAAAGATATACTCGGAGTGTCGTTCGCAGCATCAGCCATCGGCGAACTCGATAGCTTTACTTCGAACCTTCATGGCTCAATACGATTTGGTTGTTATCGGTTCCGGTCCAGCGGGTCAGCGCGCGGCGATCCAGGGCGCGAAGAGCGGTAAACGCGTAGCGCTCATCGAACGCCGCGAGGTCATCGGCGGAGTCTGCATCAACACGGGCACGATTCCGAGCAAGACCATGCGCGAAGCCGTTCTGCACCTTTCCGGTTACAACTACCAGAACATTTATGGCGTCAGTTATCGGGTGAAAGAGAAGATCACGATGGCCGATCTGGCGTTCCGAACGCAACATGTCATAAAAACCGAAATCGACGTCACTCAGGCACAGCTCGCGCGCAATGGCGTCGAGGTTCTCACCGGAGCCGCGAGCTTCGCAAGCCCGACAACCCTGAAGGTGACGAGTTCCCGGGGTTCTTCCGACGTATCAGCCGAGGTGATCGTAATTGCGACCGGAACCAGGCCCGCCGATTCGCCGAAAGTTCCCATAAACGCCCGGACCATTATCAATAGCGATCAGATCCTCGAGATGCCTGCGCTGCCGAAATCGCTGATCGTTGTCGGCGGGGGTGTCATCGGCGTCGAGTACACATGCATGTTCGCTACGCTCGGCGTTCGTGTGACCTTAATTGAGAAACGGCCACGATTGCTCGAATTCGCAGACCAGGAAATCGTAGAGGCTCTTTCTTATCACTTGCGCGATCACCGCGTGACCATGCGGCTGAATGAAGAGGTAGCAAGCGTCGAAGAGACAGGCGGCGCCACAGTCGTGGCGAATCTCGAGAGCAAGAAGAAGGTTTCGGGCGACGCGTTGCTCTACGCCGTTGGCCGGCAGGGGAGCGTCGACGAGCTGAACTTATCCGCGGCGGGTCTCGAAGCCGACGCACGCGGCCGCATCAAAGTGAATGAGAACTATCAGACCGCGCAGCCGCATATCTATGCTGTCGGCGACGTCATCGGCTTCCCGAGTCTAGCCTCTGTCTCCATGGAACAGGGCCGTATCGCCGTTGCACACGCGTTCAATAAACCGATCTCGTCGCATCCCGATTACTTCCCCTTCGGCATCTACACCATTCCGGAGATCTCATTTATCGGTAAGACCGAGGAGCAGCTTACGGACGAGGACGTGCCCTACGAAGTCGGCCTGGCCTATTACCGCGAAATTGCTCGCGGCCAGATCCGAGGTGACACGACCGGCCGCCTCAAACTCATCTTTCATCGCGAGACACTGGATCTTCTCGGCGTGCACATCATCGGGGAAGGCGCATCCGAACTGCTGCACATAGGACAGGCGGTGCTGATTCTGAGAGGCAAGGTAAATTACTTCGTTGATACAGTATTCAACTATCCAACGCTGGCGGAGTGCTACAAGGCTGCAGCCTTTAACGGATTGAATAAGCTGGTGCAGGTCTGAAATAAACGCGCAATATGGCACTCGGTATCGGGATCCTCATAACAGAACGCATTTCGGCTGCAATCGTATCCGACAACGAGATTGTAGGGTCGACGCTGGCGCGTCCGGAAGACGAGTCCATAACAGACTCACTCTACGGTGTCCCTGCCGAAACCGTGGTGGAACGAATCGGGGAGGTCGTGCGGGAATTGAACTGCCGCGAAAAGCCCTCGCATATCGGTATGGGCATGCCCGGTATTGTGCGTAACGGATTTGTAGAAGATTCCCCCAACCTCATCCAGTTCAAGGGCGTCAATATGCAGACGCTCGTCAGCGACGCATTGGGGAGCATCTTCGGCGATGTTTCTGTTTCCGTTTTCAACGATGCAGATGTGATGGCGGCCGGTGTAGCAGCCGTCCGCGGCCATTTGGACAAGCTGGTCAGAGTATGGACGCTCGGCACTGGAATCGGCTACGGCCGGTACCCATTCACCGATGGCATCTGGGAAGGCGGACACAGCATCGTCACACTCGACCCGAAAGAGCAGTTCTGCGGCTGCGGCGGCAAGGGACATCTCGAAGGCATCATGGGCCAGCGAGCCATGCGCTTGCGCTTTATGGACCTGGAGCCGGAAGAGATTTTCGAGCACGCCGGTGAAGGCGATGCGCGTTGTGTGGAGTTCGTCAAACTATGGCATCGAGCCCTGGCTGCCGCCACCGCGACCAGCGTTCACCTCGACGGCCCAGGCAAATTTTTCGTTACCGGTCCGAATGCGCGTTTCTTAAATACAACCTTGCTGAACGAATACCTGCATGAAATGGTGAAGCTGAGTCCGCTTCAAGGGTATTCGACGGAAGTAGTGCCCGGTGGCGAAGCCGTTGCGATTATCGGCGGGGTGGTGAACGCTGCCCAGGTGCTTGCGCGCGGATAGTACCCGCTCTGGTATAACCTGGAAAGATCGCGCTATGAATAAGTACGAAGAGCGCGCTCAACAGGAGCGTAAGGCGGCGCTGCGCTTTTCGA
>JAFAQG010000335.1 GCA_019246575.1 Acidobacteriaceae bacterium | reverse complement strand
TTCACCGAATCCGTCAAGTCCTTCCAGGTGCCCGCCACCCCCGGGACATACGCTTGGCCGCCCAGTTTGCCTTCGGTTCCAACTTCGCGCGCGACGCGCGTCACTTCGGATGCGAAGCTATTCTTTACATGCCCAATACTGTGGATTCGCCCGGGGATCATTCGCAGGTAACCTCTTTATGCCGACTTCATCAACGCTAGATTTACCCGTGACCGGATCGGTGTCAATTTCAACGATACGCCAGCTGTGTTCACAGTTGTCTCAAATTCAGAAATCGAAGTTACCGTACCGAGCGGCGCGACCACCGGTGCGATACAGGTGAAAACACCCAACGGTGTGTTGACGAGCAACGCCAACTTCCAGGTGCTCAACAACACCACTGGTCTCTTTACGGCAATCGATCTCGGTACGCTGGGCGCGACGAATACCATCCCAGAGGCCATCAACAACAGCGGGCAAGTCGTGGGCCAGTCCCAGACCCCGACTGGCACCTATCACGCATTTCTCTACCGCGGCGGAGCTATGCAGGATCTGGGCACGCTCAGTGGCGACATGAACAACGCGGCCTATGCAATCAACAACGCGGGTCAGATCGCGGGTTGCTCGGGATGCGCGCAAAATGGGCCCACGTTCTACGGGAGTCTGAACGCCGCCGTTGCGGGAGCTCACGCGTTTCTGTACCGCAACGGAACTATGGTCGCCATTATGGAAACGCTGCTCAGTCTACCAGACTGCAGCAATCCGCTAACTTTCCCATGCGTGGCTGGTAGCTCGGCGAGCGGTATCAACGACAGTGGGCAATCGTGGGCTTCGAATATAACTACAGCATCGCGGGAAGATCTCCTGATTTCGCGTTTACACAGCGGGCTTTCTGTGCATCAGTTTTGTAAGGGAGCAGGGGCTAACGGAGCAAGCGTTTTATTTTTGGCGTAAATGATTCCGGGAGCAGCAGCCCGCGCGCTTTGCAATCGAGGGCCGCTGGCGATGATGGCTCGCGATCTTCAAATTGACAATTGCATCGCGGCGCGCTGCAGATATATAATTGCCGCGCAATAACCGGAAAATGCGGTGAGGTTGAGGAGGGCGAAGCGATGCGGGCAAATAGCTATTATTCCAGATCGAGTCGAGATGTGAAATCCGGGCTCGGGGCCGATGTGTTGGTGGGAGAAGAGGTCAAGAGCCCGAGTACATCGCAACAGCGGGGGCTACCTACGCGCTCCCCGTTCGGGGCCGCCTCAATTTGGTCGGAGATCATGGCGCATGATCGACTGCAATTTCAACCGGAAGCGTATTATCACTGGCTTCAATAGGGTTGTAGATTTAGATGACGGGATCGTTTGTAGAGCAGCGGGGGGCGTCGTGCACAGCCCGTCGTGAACGGCGGCTTCAGGACTTACAATCGTACGGCGTCAACTTGACCGACTGACGTAGCCTCGCAACGGTCAACACGTTTCCTTTCGGCATTCCGCTTGGCCCAGCGGGCGGTAGCGGCACGTCTGCCTTCCGCGCTCCTCTGTTCGGGCGTCATCTTCGCAAATCGGCTTGCGCCCGAGAAACTCAATCGCTTGGATCGTGCGAAGCGACCGAGAATGCTACGAATCTCGGCTTCGGTCAACATCTCTTCGCAATGCGGGCATCTGATCGGCTGTACTTCTGTCATATGCAACAAGGTGGCGGCACAACAGCCAAACTCTCGGTCAGCATTCGCTGTGCTTGGAACAGCGGACCGCAAAAGCTGGATGACGATACTCATGAGGAACGGCTTCAGCCACGGCTCCCGTAAGGCGCAGCCCAGACGGGCATCGAGAAGACCTGTTCAACCGCTCGCCGCTTCCGTCCTTTCGGCGGGCTTCGCCACGCCCTCCAGTCCTGTGGCGGGATGCCGCAAGCGCCGGATTCAACGAGGTTCGGCCCAGGTAGACTCGCCGCCTGGACCTGCTCCGAACTCGCCGTCCTCAAGGCGTAGGCTCTTGTTGCGATACGCTCGCCGCGTCCTCATACGCTCGGAGGCTTCGCCTCCTCGCTCTTCGTAGCGGCTCGCCTAGGGTGCAGCTGCCCCAATCGAGGCTTTCGGTACAGGACGGTCTAGCCTTGGCCACGTTTTTCCATTTACGATTCCTGTGTGCGCGAAACGCTTTCGCTCATACATCGTTGCAGAGGATGCCTGCTGGGCGGTGCAGTTGGCGACGCACTCGGTGCGCAGTCGAGTTCATGGATATTGCACAGATTCGTCGCCGTTTCGGACCGGGCGGGATTCGCGACTTTGCCCCCGCTACGGACGCCATCGGAGCGATTACCGAGGACACGCAGATGACGCTATTCACTGCGGAAGGGCTGCTCCGGGCGGCTACGCCGTATGCAGCAAGGGGCATCTGTAGCGTTCCGATGGTGGTCCATCATGCGTATCTGAGATGGCTGACGACTCAGGGCGAGAGTCCGAATTTAGAGTCACAGCTTGGTGTTAATTCGCATATTGCCATCGACGGCTGGTTGATGAATGTTCCCGGCGTTTCGTCGAGAAGGGAACCCGGAAAAACCTGTTTATCCGCCTTACGGAAGGCCGATTCCTTCGCTGCCTCAGTCACAATGAGGCGACCAACCCCGATTCGCAGTGACGCGGGTTACGCTGTGAGTCGGTAAAGACCGCGGTGCAGAGCCGCATACGAAAGCAGTTGGTCGCATGTCTAAGATACGTTTTATTGTTTTGGATGTCCATGCGGAGACCATCGCGGTGGCAGTTACCGAGCCGAACGGCGAGATCCGTTGGCTGGGCCTGATTCCGAATCGTCTTGAATCGATCCGCAAGCTGGTTCACAAGTTGGGCGAGGTGAAGAATGTACGGGTCTGCTACGAAGCCGGACCGACAGGTTACGTTGTGTACTGGCAGCTGACGGCGTTGGGTGTAGCGTGCCAGGTGGTAGCGCCGACCCTGATTCCCACCAAAGCCGGTGACCGGGTCAAGACCGATCGCCGCGATGCCGAGAAACTGGCGCGCTGTTATCGCGCCGGCGATTTGACTCCGGTGTGGGTTCCGGATGCGGCACACGAGGCGCTGCGCGATCTGGTACGTGCGCGTGAAGACGCCAAACAAGATCAGCAACGGGCGCGGCAACGCTTGGGCAAGTTTTTTTTGCGGCACGGCTGGCGCCCGCCCGAGGCGGTGAAGAGAAACTGGACCGAGAAACACATGGATGGGTGAAGCGGCAAGTGCGTTTCGAGCAGGCGGCCTTGCAAGCGGCATTTCTCGATTACGTGCATGAAG
>JAFAQG010000657.1 GCA_019246575.1 Acidobacteriaceae bacterium | reverse complement strand
CGCCTGGAGGAGCCTGCTTCGGTTCCCGAAACGGCGGCTGGGGGCCTTGTTTTTTCGGATCTTTCATCACATGCTCGCTCGAACGAATACTTTGTCAGGCGCGGCGATGCTCGCGTCCTTCTCGAGAATACTTACGCGGATCGGCTGCAGGCCCGACTTTTGCTCCGGTTTGGCGTCGAAAGTGAGCACGTATTGGTGCTGCATCTGACTGCGGATTTGATCGAGAAAGGGCTGGAAGGATACCGGCGCGCCGAAACCGATGGCGTAAAATTCTCCGCCCGTCTCATCGGACAGTTGTGACAGGAAATTTTGTCCCCAGGTATTGCGCCAGAGGCCATGGCCCAGATGCCCGACACTCGGATCGTAAATCGTGTAGACCACCACACCGGCTTTCTGGGCCGATGCGATGCCCGCGTTGACATACGGGTTATCGGGCATATAGCCGCCGCCCAATGCTTCAATGCCGCTGCTGATCATGACGACTTCTTTTCGCGGCACATTGCCGGCCGGCCATTTCTTGATCGCGTCTGTAAGTGAGTCATACGGACTGACGTCGGCGCCACCCGCTCCGAGGGCTATGCGGACAGAGTTTGCGGCAGCGGCGTGATCGCGAGTGAACTTTTGCGTGAACTCAGCCATGCCGTTGCGCATATAAGCGACGGCAACTTCGGTGTCGGCTCGCAGCGCGTTCAGGAAGCGTTGCAGAGTGGGAATCTCGGTGTCGAAGGTCGTGCGCGCTGAGTCGTCCAACAACAACAGAAGCTGCATGGCAGTTTGCCCAGCCGGTTCGAAGCCGGTAATGGGCCGTTTATCTTTGCCTTGCGAGACCACGATATCGGCAGGCTCGATCGGTGGTATGGTTTTGCCGCGCTTTGGCTCGATGGAGACGACGATCGATACCGGTACCCCCGGTGCGGAAGGTTGCTGCGCTCGGAGAGGGCAAGTAATTGCCGCGAAGCAGATAGTCTCCAGTAGAAAAATTCGGAGTTTCTTCATAAACGTACTTTCTTTGCGCACTCAAGACCCGGAGTGCTCGGTCGCTCGCTAAATAAGTGCGGGCGTCGGTGATTGCTTGAGTGCAATCCTATTCCTCTTATTCGAATAACTCAGTCGCTCTAACGATGCAAAAACATGAGTCTCGAACTCTTCCGCGCGTACCGCCGCCGTATGAAAGCGCAGCGTCCGCCGGCGAGCCCTGTCACCCACTTCGAGACGCTGGTCGTCGGGCATCTGCAAGTAAGACGTAACATCGGCTCCGCTGGGGACTGGGAGTATTTCTGAAGAAGGTTTGAAGATGGTTTCGAGGCCTGGCCAAACATCGGTGATGATGGGAACTCCGCAGGCGGCAGCCTCGAAAAGACGAACGCTCGGCGAATATCCGGCGCGTATCATGTCCTGACGCGTGAGATTCAGGGCGAATTTCTGCGCGTTGTAAAACTGGCGATGCCGGCTAGCCGGCAAATGCTCAATGCGCTCGACGTTGCGCGGCCAATGAATGTCCGGCGGGTACTGCGGGCCGGCAACAGCGAACGCCCTTTTCCTGTTTTGACGCGCAATCTTCAGCAGCAGGTTTTCGAGCGCGGGTTGACGATCGGCTGCATAAGTGCCGAGGTACGCAATGTCCCACTTGGGCGGTTGCGGCTCGGGATAGTAGAGAGATGGATCTACGGAGCAGTGTAGAGCGCGGGCGCAGGGTGAGCCGAGTTTTCGCTCGATATAGCCGAGGGTTGGTCCGCCGGTGAATGAGAAATACAGGTGGTACTTAGAGTAAAGATCGCGAGCGATGTACTCGCACTTACCGGATTTGAGATTAGCCAGAGTAACCGGAGTATCTATGTCGTAGAAAGCTGTCGCCGCGGGGGCGGTCGCAGTTATCCAGCGCCCGATCTCGATTCCTTCCGGAACGTAGGAACCTATGACAACAATGTCAGCCGATCGAATGATGCGGGCATAGCGTTCTTTGAGCTCGTCGAAGCTGTCGTAAAGGGCGACTCTGCAATAGGGCAGCTTATCAAGTTCACGATTCTGCGCATACCAGGGCACATCGCGTTCGAAAAATGTGCAGCGGTGACCGCGCTTAGACAATTCTTTGAGAAGTCCGCGGTAGGTCGTGGCATGGCCATTACCCCATGTGGAGGTGATGGAAAGGCCGAGAAAGACGCAGTCCAGACGCGATTGTGTCAAACCTTCATCTCCATTGCAGAGGACGGCATTTGGGTCAAGGTGTCCTGCAGAATGGACTCGACAAGCTGCCCGCGCTGAGCGTAGGTGTGATGGAGCAGGACGCTGCGGCGCGCGGCTTCTCCGATCTCACGTGCGCGTTCCGCGCTGAGCTCTCGAACGAAGGAAGCGACATCTTCGCCGGAATGGGCAATCAGTACTTCGCGGCCGGGCTCGAGGAACGCATCGATGCCCTCCCAGGCATCGGTGATGAGGCAAGCGCCCGCGCCGGCGGCTTCGAATACGCGTGTGGCCGGCGAGAAGCCATAACGCGCCATGCTTTCGCGGCTGACATTGAGAACCACGCGTGAGGAACAGTTGAAGGCGTTGTGATCGGCAGTATACACGTGTCCGGTGTAAACGACATTGGGCGGTAGAGGCGTCCCCGCCCATCCATTGCCGCCAAGCAGAAACGAATGAGCGGGCGCGAGCTGGGCCGCGCGCAAAAAGAACTCAGCGATGCGCGCTTCCCGGTCCGGTAGCCGGTTTCCGAGAAAGGAGAGATCGCAGCGGAAGCGCGGATCGGGATCTACGGGGAAATGAACGTCGGGATCAAGAGCGTTATACACGGCGAAACACTCGCGCGCGCCGAGGCTGCGGTACTGATCCGTAACGCGCGTTCCGCCGCCATAGGTGAGGACAAGTTTGAAGCGCAGGAGCGCGGTATGGAACGGATCTTGCGGATTCGCGGCTAGACGGTCGAGGGTGGCGGGAGCATCGACATCCCAGAAGACCTTGCAAACGGGCGCGCACATTCCGGATACGCGGCGCTCCAAGAATTCATCGAGCACGCCCACACCGCTGGCCTTAACCACCACGTCGGACTGCTCGGAGGCGTGAAGATGGCGCTCGAC
>JAFAQG010000021.1 GCA_019246575.1 Acidobacteriaceae bacterium | reverse complement strand
TGAAGCCGGCCGACATCCCGTAATCGAGAAGTTAACCGAGCGCGATGCTCTGCGGTTTATCCCGAACGATACTTATTTGGATTCAGGCGGCGAATTTATCGCGGTGATCACGGGCCCGAATATGGGCGGCAAATCCACTTACTTGAGGCAAGCGGCGCTGATGCTCATCATGGCGCAGATTGGCTCGTTTGTGCCTGCCGACGCTGCGTCGTTGCCCGTAGTAGATCGTGTTTTTACGAGGATCGGCGCAGCCGACAATCTGGCGCGTGGACGGTCGACCTTCATGGTGGAGATGACCGAGGCAGCTGCCATTCTGAACACAGCCGGTCCTAACAGCTTCATAGTACTGGACGAAATTGGCCGCGGCACGTCTACATATGATGGCTTGGCCCTGGCGTGGGCGATTGTGGAGCACATTCACGACAAAGTTAAGGCCAAAACGTTATTTGCAACCCATTACCACGAGCTGACAGAGCTGGCTGAGGAACTTTCGGGTATAAGAAATTTACACGTTTCTGTAAAAGAAGTCGGCGACCAGATCTTATTCATAAGAAAGGTAGAACCTGGGTTTGCGGACCGCAGTTACGGTATCGAAGTGGCGAGATTAGCGGGTTTACCCTTGCAAGTAATCGAGCGCGCGAGGTCCGTTTTATTGCATCATGAAGTAAGGGAACAGTCCGTTAAGTCGGAATTGGCCCCGGGCGGGAACGAAACGCCCTTACAGATAAGGTTATTTGAGCCCATGAATCATGGGCTCGCAGATCGGATCCGGGCTTTGGATATCGACCAGCTCCGGCCGGTCGAAGCTTTGCAGATTCTGCAAGAATTACAGCAAGAGTTGCTAACCAGATGAGAATAGCAGGCATCATGAGTGGGACCTCGCTCGACGGTATCGATGTGGCTATCGTCGATATCACGGGGGCGGGCTTTAGAGCGAAAATCAATGTCCTCACGAGCCATTCGGTCCCATATCCCAAGAAGGTCCGGGAAGCGCTGCTGGCCGTATCCAATACCAGCGCTTTTACGGGCGATATTTCGCGGCTCAACTTTGTTCTAGGTGAACTTTACGCCGAGGCGTTAGAGGAAACGGCTGAGCGCGCGGACATTCCACTTGATTCCATCAAGCTGATTGGCTGTCATGGGCAGACGATTTTCCATGAGGGCCAGGGCGCGCCCTATTTGGGGAAGAAGGTCGCGAGCACACTGCAGATTGGGGAATCGAGCGTCATCAGCGAGCGTACCGGCATCGACGTTATCTCGAACTTTCGAGAGCGGGACATGGCCGTCGGCGGTTGCGGCGCGCCCCTCGTGCCGTACCTGGATTACATGCTGATGCGGCATCGCGGGCGCGGCCGGGCGGCGGTCAATATCGGCGGTATAGCAAATCTCACGGCCATCCCCGCCAACACGAACAGCGAAAGAGTGATCGCGTTCGATACCGGTCCGGGCAATATGGTCATTGACCAGTTAATGACCCGAATCACATCGGGCGCCATGAACTACGACCGTGACGGGGTGATGGCGGCGGCTGGCGAGGTGGACGCAAAGCTATTGGCGAAGCTTCTGCGGGACAAGTATTTCCGGGCGAAGCCCCCGAAAACGGCAGGGCGCGAGCAGTACGGCAACGAATTCGTATCTAAGCTGCTCGATACGGAGCTCAGCAGTGAGGATCTGGTCGCGACGGCCACGGCCTTAACAGCGGAGAGTATCGCGGCAGCGCTGCGCAATTTCGTGCTGCCCGAAATGCGCGTTGACGAGGTTTTCGTTTCAGGTGGTGGCACCCACAATCCCACGCTGATGCGCATGCTCCGTAAGGCGCTGGATACGATTCCGGTCAAGGAAAGTACCGAAGTTGGTCTCGACGTGGACGCCAAAGAGGCAATCGCGTTTGCAGTCATGGCTTACGAGACGGCCCACTTGCGTCCGGCCAATGTTCCCATGGCAACTGGGGCGAGAAAGGCCGTTGTGCTCGGCAAAGTCACGCCCAATGGACCGGCGCGCAGCAACGGCGGGGCAAATGGCGCGAATGCTTCGAATGCCGTCGCGACAAACGCGGCGCGGAATGCCTCCGTATCGGCGCAGCACAAGAAAACGGGATCGACTCCTGGCGTGAGTCGCCGGGCCGAGCCGCAGAAGGCCAAAGCGGCTGCCCGCTAAGTAGCCGGTCAACTCCCAAAAAGGCTGCATACTGATAAAGGCTTGCAGCCCTTTTTCATTACTCGCCGAGTCTGCGCTCCGCCTCCGCATCAAGCAGGTGAAGAATCAGCCGAAACGGCATTCCGGAAAACTCCGGCTTGTCCTCGATATCCTCGCGAACGTCGAGCAACGCGCGCTCCAATAGGTAGCTCTGGAGCAGAATTTCCTGTTGCGGCCTGGACGGGGGCATGTATGAAGCATTATTCGCGACGGACCAGTAGCCGCGAATGTAGGCTGCGCTGATATGCGAGTACCAGAAGCGGCCCCAGACCCGCAACGCTTGTCGGGGCAGAGCGTTCGATACTTCATCGGCCATAATCACGCGAACCGCGGACTGTGCAGCATAGCCGAAGGAGACGAGCATGCTCGCAACGTCGCGCAGCGGACAGCGCTTGATGCGCCGCTCGCTGATGTGCTGTGTCGGGTCACCCTCGAAGTCGAATAGAACGACATCACTACTTGCAAGATCTCCCGCTCTGCCGCCGTCGGCCGTAACCAGCAAGTGCCCAAGATGCAGGCGCCCATGAAAGCGCGTCCGCTGCGATGGGATGCGTTGATCGAACACGGTGCGAAACTTCTCGTTAATCGCGCTCTCCTGTTCGAGCACTTTAGCAGCAAGCAGACGAACCTCCGCACTCATATCGGCGTAGCGCTGACGAATAAATTCCAAACGTCTTGCGGTAAGCGCTATGTAGCCGTGAAACAGGCTCTGGCGATAAAAGTCATTGAAAGGCTCTGGCGCGAACGCTGCATCTTCCGGATTGCGAAGCAGGGCGGCGTGCATCTCCGC
>JAFAQG010000616.1 GCA_019246575.1 Acidobacteriaceae bacterium | reverse complement strand
ACTCTGTTTCTGCCTCAGTATTTTCGAGGCGAGATGTTTACTGCCTATGAATTAATGCAACGACGATTCGGACCGGCAGTACGAAAGTTTACCGCGGGTACTTTTCTCGTTTTACGCGCATTAGCGGAAGGAGTCCGGGTATTTGCGGTATCGATTGTCATTTCAGTAGTGCTCGGGACCGGCGAGCTGGCATCGATTGCAGTTATCGTCTGCCTGACGTTGTTTTATACATTCGAGGGCGGAATGACAGCCGTGATCTGGACGGACGTAGTTCAGATGTTTTTGTATATCGGGGGCGCGCTCATTAGTTTCTTTCTCATGCTGCATTTAATTTCGGGCGGCTGGGCACATGTGCTTGCGGCCGGTGGGGCTGCGCACAAATTCCAGATATTCGATTTTCGGTTCTCGTGGACGGCGGCCTTCTTCCAGCGCACCTATAGCTTCTGGGCGGGTCTTTTGGGAGGATGTTTTCTCACCATGGCGAGCCACGGGACCGAGCAACTACTCGTGCAACGATTGCTTTCCGCCAAGAATCAGCGAGACAGCCGGTTCGCGCTGCTTTCGAGCTGGGTGGTGATCTTTTTTCAGTTCGCGCTGTTCCTGTTCATTGGAGTGTTGCTGTTTGTGTATGACAAGGACACGGGACAGACTGCGCCGGCGGTACCCGAGCGCACCTATCCGGAGTTCATCTGGACTCATCTGCCCGTAGGAGTGGCGGGTCTCGTTATGGCCGCGATTCTGGCGGCGGCGATGTCGAATCTGAGTGCCGCCCTGAACGCACTGGCTTCGACGACGGTGATGGATTTTGTGCGGCCGCTCCGGCCCAAACACTCGGAAAACCAATACCTGCGCCTGGCCCGCTATGCCACGGTGGTGTGGGGCGTCGTGCTGTTCGCGATCGGCTTGGCGGCCCGGCATTGGGGGCGAGTGCTCGAGGCCGGGCTATCCATTGCTTCCGTCCTGTACGGAGCGTTGTTGGGCGTGTTCTTATTGGGAGTGCTGACGCGCCGTCCGGGCCAAAAGGCCGCGATCGCGGGAATGACCGCCGGATTCATTGCGACACTCTGGTTGCGGCGCGAGGTTGCCTTCACGTGGTATGTGCTGGTGGGTTCCATCGCAACCTTCGCCGTTGGCTGGCTCGCCGGGTTCGTTTTCACACGTGACACGGTGAACGAGGCGCGCGTCCCGTCTGTATGAGCACCGCAGCGAGGACGCGCCCTGAACTGGTGCGCGCTCTCGGAGTTTGGAGCGCGATGTCCATCGTGGTCGGCACCGTGATCGGGAGCGGTGTGTTTCTGGTTCCGGCCAAAATGATCCGCGATGTGGGTTCAGTCCGGATGCTGTTCGCGGTCTGGATTGCAGCGGGCGTGCTGAGCCTGTTTGGAGCCCTAACGTATGCGGAGCTGGCGGCGGCCATGCCGGAAGCGGGCGGCGAATATGTGTACCTGAGCGCGGCCTACGGTCCGTTCTGGGGTTTTCTTTATGGATGGACTCAGTTCTGGGTTGCGAAAAGCGGTTCGATTGCGACGCTCGGGGCGGGATTTTATACCTACTTGACCGCGTTTTATCCCGGCTTGGCAGTGCCGGTTTGCGTGCTGCCGTGGCGCATTGGTCCAGGGTGGACGCCCTTAGAAATCCGCTACGGCCAACTGGTTGCAATTGCCCTGATTCTGCTGCTTGCCGGAATCAATTATGTTGGCGTGCAGGCAGGCGGCGAAGTGCAGGTGAGTGTAACAGCCGTGAAGATGCTCTTGATTCTGGGCATCATCGTTGTCGGACTGTGTACCCGGCGCGGAGACTTCGCACATTTCGGCATGAGTGTGAGCCGCAGAACAGGAGTGGCGGGGTTTTTCGCCGCGATGGTCAGTGCCTTATGGGCGTATGACGGTTGGAACAACGTAAGCATGGTTTCATCCGAGATCCGGCATCCGCAACGGAATCTCCCGCGCTCGCTCATTCTTGGGACGATGGTCGTCATCGCGACGTACCTGCTGGTCAATGTCTCGTATTTCCACGTATTGAGCCCGCATGAAGTGGCAGCCAGCCCACGGGTAGCCGGGGACATGATGGAGCGAATTTCAGGATCGATCGCGTCGAAAGCAGTCGCGATCGCCGTTCTGATTTCGATTTTCGCGGCTCTGAACGGCTCCGTGCTGTCGGGTTCGCGAATCCCGTATGCGATGGGTCGCGACGGCTTGTTCTTCCAAGCAGCCGGAGTCGTGCACCCGCGATATCGGACCCCGGGGTTTGCCATCCTCCTCCTTTGTCTCTGGTCGTGCGTCGTGGTGTTGAGCGGGTGGTACGACGACCTCTACAATTTCGTCATTTTTGGGAGTTGGATTTTGTACTTATTGACCGCTCTTTCAGTGTTTGTCTTGCGGAAGAAGATGCCGGATCTAGTAAGGCCGTACCGGGTAATGTGGTATCCACTCGTGCCAGTACTTTTCGTGTGTGTGGCGCTGGCGCTGCTGGCAAGCACAATTCAGACCAGGCCTCGGGAATCATTGGCGGGATTAGGGTTTATGGCTCTGGGTGTGCCTTGTTACTTCTACTGGAAAAACAAAAACAGTTTGGTTGGCGACTAAAAAGTTGAGAAAATCGGTTAGGATAAGCCGCGAAATACTTGGTACTAGTAGAACTGAAGGTATTTATCTGCATCGACTTACCATTGAATGTCGAGCGAAAGAAACATTAAACTTCTCGTGAATCCCCTCTGTCATATCTTTGTGACGGAAGTGGATTGGAATTTCAGTTTGACCATCAAACGGGGATGGCGAGGAGGGTCGCATTTTGGATGTTGACAAGATGCTCAGCGAACTGAGGCTTGAGCGGGAGCAGATTGAGGAGGCAATCCTCACATTGGAGCGGTTGGCGAGAGGGCGGGGACGCCGAAGAGGCCGTCCGCCATCCTGGCTGAAAGAAGCGACGGCAGCAGTGTCGGAAGCGGCCGAGGAAGGCTCCGACTCTAACGAGCCGAAGCGTCGCGGCCGGCCACCCGGGAGTAAATCGAAGCAGACTGCGACGGTGGAAGCTTAGCGGCGGAAGAGTTGTACAACAGATAGGGCTTTCTGCGTTCCGCAAATGCGGCCGCCTGCTGTTGTGCCGTCGTCCAGATAAAGCTTGCATCCCGGCCGGCTTTTAATGCCTCGAGCACTTCGCGATTGCCGATGAGTGTACGGCATTTGTCGAAATCGATTCTGCCCGGAAAGAGTCTCCGCAGGGCAGCAGCGACTTCTATACCCAATCTGGTGCTGTCGAACGACTCTCTGTCGGTGATCACGAACCGAACTCCTTCGAGCTCCTTCCCGGCTAAATTCGAGGAGACCGGCCGGAACGTTGTGGGATAGATCCTTACCCCGGGTATAAAGCGCGAATTCAGGTATTCGGCGAGCGTGCGGCCCTGAATCCAGTCTGCGCCGATCTGCTCAAAGGGGGCATCCGTTCCGCGGCCCACCGAGTAATTCGAATTACTCTCGAGCATGGCAATCCCGGGATAAAGCAGGGCAGCATTCAAACTGCGGATATTCGGAGAAGGATCGATCCAGGTCAGTGTGCCGGAATCGAACCAATCGCCGCGTTGCCAGTTTTCCATCTGAACGACGTGCAGGTTTGCGTTCCAATGCTGCTCGGCATTCGCCATGGTTGCGAGCTCACCGAAGGTCATCCCGTGCCGAAGCGGCAGATCGTAACAGCCCACAAAGCTTTCTAAGTCTTTATCGAGAACGGGCCCTTCCACGTGAACTCCGGTGACGGGGTTTGGCCGATCGAGCACGTAGAAAGGCTTCCCCGCCTTTCCGGCCACTTCGAGCGCATACAACATCGTGCACGAGTAAGTGTAGAAACGTGCGCCAACATCCTGAATATCGAACACGATGGCATCGAAGTCGTGCATTTGCGCGGCTGTCAACCGGCGTTGGTTCGGCTGGTACAAGCTGATGACGGGCAGCCCGGTTGTCGCATCTTTCGTATTCGGCACATCGGAATCCGCGATCCCGTGCTCGGGTGAAAACAGAGCGGTAATACGGACGCCGGCCTTGAGCATCAGGTCTACGCTGCGCCGGCCATTCCGGTCCACGCCCGTTTGGTTCGTAATCAGGCCCACTCGCTTGCCCTGAAGATCCGCGAAGCCATGCTGTTCGAGAACGTCGAGACCGGTTGCAGTCTCGGCCGTGCGGTTGATCGTGCGGTGCACTCCAGCGCCCGTCAATGTTTCTGTATAGCTGGTCAGTGAAACCGTGTGCGGCACGGAGAGGCCGAGCGATGCGGCCGCGGCCGTTGCAACTCGCGAGCGTAGCGAACTCAGCGAATGCCCGTGGCGCGGATGGACGGCGTTAGTGAGAAGAATGACAAACGAGTTCGTTGTGGGATCCATCCACATCGAGGTTCCTGTAAAGCCCGTGTGACCGTATGAGCCGATAGGGAAGAGTTCGCCGCGATTCGCCGAAAAGGGCGAATCCATATCCCATCCAAGCGCGCGCAAAATGGGCTGATCTGCAGGACTGCCCGGTTCTGTGAATTTGCGAACCGTTAATGGCTGGAAGATTCGCACACCGTTGTGCTCGCCAGAACCGAGCA
>JAFAQG010000612.1 GCA_019246575.1 Acidobacteriaceae bacterium | reverse complement strand
TGGACCGACGCGATCGGTGTTCCGACGTGCCAGAACAGCAGCATCGCAAAGCCGCCGAACACTGCGAAAATCGGAAGCCCCAAGAAGGTTGCCGCGATCATCGTCAGAACGCCCACGACGAAAACCGGCGAAGGCGCGGGCGTGCCGGCAAAGTAAACTGCGATGGGTATGATCAGGCCGGCGGCGGCGAGGGTGCGCCCATTCCACCGCGGACTCGCCAGCCAGACCGCCCGCAGCGCGATCACGGCGAAACCCACGGGCATGATCGCGACAGCCATCCACTTTGGGAGCAAATCCTGCAGAACATAGGAGCCGCCCTGTTTCTCGGCCTGTACGAATTGCAGGCTGGCCCAAGCCAGACACAGCGAGATCGTGGCCAAAACTCCGAACGCGACGATGCGAGCCAGTGCGCGCCATCGATCAGGCAGGAAAGTGCTGGCTGACAGCGATAACAGATTCCCTGATCGCGCGGCTAACGCAGCGCCCAGAAAGCCGATCCACAACGTGAGTTGTTGCACGATGACGGCGGCGCCCGTAATGCCGCCCATGTGGAACTGCCGCGCGACCATCTCGCTTACCGGCAGCAGCGTCATCGCCGTCAGGGCCGCGACCGAAAGCAGGTTTTCGAGAAATTCAGGCGCTGAAGTGCGCCGCTGTTTTTCGAGTACCGGGACAGTACTCACGGATGGCTGGCCGCGCTGGCACGCATGTGAGTCTTTCGATAATCGTCGCGCAGTTTCACTACTTGGTCGAAAAGATCAGCCGGAATTTCACCACCCCGCAAACTTGGGTAGATGCTCTCGGCCAGCTTGCGCCATTCCGCAATCGCCTTCGGATCGGCGCGTACGATATTCAACCCGAACTGCTGCATCAGCGGGATGGATGCCGACTCCGCTTTGCGAATCTCCTCCCGCAGCTTAACACCGGCGTCGCGTGAGATCTTCAGCATCTCGGTCCTGGTATTGGCCGGGATCTTGTCCCAAACATCCTTCGAGATCAGCGTCGCGCCCACCAACTGCGCGAATTTAATGTCGAGCATGTTTTTGGCGCCCCCGAACCACTGGCTGCTCAACGCCAGTAGGGGCGGCGATTGGAAAGCATCAATTAGACCCGTCTGCAAGCCAGTCAGAATATCGGTTGCGGCCAGCGCCACCGGATGGAACCCGTTGCGCTTATAAAGCTCGTAGAAACCGTTGTCGCCCTGAAGGGTGCACAGCTTCAATTCGCGCATTTCATTGGGCGTGGTCACCGGCTTCTTGGTGAAGAAATAGACCCAGCCCGCATCGGCCCAGTTGAGCACGATGAATCCGCGCTGCGCCAAGCCTTTCTCCAGCCGATCGGCGATATGGTCGCGGACATAATCAAGCTCCTCATACGAATTGAGCATCATGGGGATTTGCAGCGCCGAAACACCTGACTCGATCCCGCTTAAACCCGCGCCCGAGATCGCCACCGATTGCAGCTTTTTGATGCGCAGCTTTTCGACCATGGCCGGCTCGTCGCCTTGCTCGCCGCCAGGGTAGATCTTGAGCTCGACTTTTCCGCCGGAAATCTTCTTCCACTGCTCGCCCATGTCGAGCAGGATCTTATGCCATTGCGAATCCTTGGGGGCTAACGTCCCCATGCGGATGATGGTCGATTGGGCCGGTGCACTCGCGACGGCGAGGAGCAGTGCGAAGAATGTCCGGGGCATAATTAATTCCACCTGACATATTCTACCGGGTGGCGCGCGGGACGCGGCGTCTTTTTGACAGTTTAGGAGAGAAGGTATAGACTCCTATACAGCTTAGGAGACGATTTGAATGCCGAAAGACACTGCGGCACTCCTGCCGGGAACCCTTGATTTGCTGGTATTGAAGGCGGTTTCGCTCGGGGCGCTGCACGGCTACGGCATTCTGCTGAGAATCCAGCAGATCGCCGGCGAAGGTTTGATCATCGAACAGGGCGCGCTCTATCCGGCGCTGTACCGTCTGGAGCATCAAGGCCTGCTCAGCACCGAATGGGGCGTTTCGGAAAACGGGCGCCGCGCGAAATATTATTCCCTCACCGTTGCCGGCCGCAAGCGCCTGCGGGAAGAGACGGCGAGCTGGCAACGGCTCGCCGCCGCGATTGCCAGTGCGCTCGCGGCTACAGCCGAGGAGATCGAGTGATGTGGTCCCGTCTGCGTTCGTTCGTGAGAGGGGTCCTCCGGCGCGGCCGCATGGAACAGGATATGAGGGAAGAGTTAGCGTTCCACGTCGAGCGACGCGCGGAGGATCTGATCCGCTCTGGACTGGATGCCCGGGAGGCGCGCCGCCGGGCGAAACTGGACTTCGGCGCCCAGGAGAAATATAAAGAGGACTGCCGCGAAGCACGCAGGTTGCGCTTATGGGACGAAGTTCGTCAAGACCTTGTCTATGCGCTGCGAACCGTTCGCGCCAACCCGGGGTTTACGGCTGTGGCCGTGCTTTCGCTGGGTCTGGGCATTGGAGCCAACGTCGCCATCTTCTCCTTGTTGAACGCAGTGATTCTCAAGTCGCTCCCGGTCGCGAGGCCGGGCGAACTGTTCCTGCTGCACG
>JAFAQG010000600.1 GCA_019246575.1 Acidobacteriaceae bacterium | reverse complement strand
TCACGCCGGCAATCGTCAGCACATAAAAGATCAGCGCCGCCGAGATCACGTAGTCGAGCAAATTGCTGTAGAGGCTGCCATACACGTGCGTCTGCGGATTGTATGTGCGCGGGAATATCAATGCAGCAGACCACACGCCCTGCATGGCGAGAGACCATCCGGGCACATGCGCCCCGTTGAGCGTGCCTGCGGCTTTCGGAAATAGACGGTCGTGCGCCATTGAATAGTAAACGCGCGGTCCGGCGAGAATCAAGCCGTTCATACATCCGAAGGTCGAGATCATGATCGCGAGCGCCATGAGAACAGCGCCTGCACCCGGAAAAATCGCCTGCAGCACTGCGGTTGCAACACGATCGGACGGCGCGTGCTGAATCGCGCTTAGAGGCAGGACCAGAACATAGGCGAGGTTCGCTAACAAGTAGAGTCCCATCACGCAGATGGTCCCGAGCGCAAGCGCGCGCGGCATGGTTCGTCCCGGATCTTTGACTTCGCCTGCAGCAAAGGTAATGTCGTGCCAGGCATCCGCCGCGAATAGAGATCCCGATTGCGAAACGCAGAGCGCGACGAACAGACCGAATCCCGTGAGCGCGCTAAGTGATGCAGTAATAGGCGTGACGTCGCGCGGCGTCCACATATTTGTGAAATTCGCCCTCACTGCGTCGTGCTTCCAGAAAATCAGGCCAACGAGGATCAGCGCTGCAAGCGCCGCAATTTTCGCCGAGGTAAACAGGTTCTGCACAATCTTGCCGTAGCGTATGCCGAGCGTGTTCGTCCACGTCAGGAGCGCGACGAGCAGGATGGCTGTGAGTTGCGCGTTCGAAAGCGAAAGCGCGTAGCCCTTTGACATGTGAATCGGTGGAACGATGTAGTGCGATTCGGAAATGGCCGGCCAGATCACGCCCGTGAAGCGCGCGAAACCGACCCCGACGGCGGCGATTGTGCCTGTCTGAATCACGGTAAAGAGCGTCCAGCCGTAGAGAAATCCGAGCCAAGGAGAGAACTCCTCGCGCAGGTAGACGTACATTCCGCCCGCTTCCGGCATCATGGCGGCCAGCTCGCCGTAGGAGAAAGCAGCGGCGATCGTCACCACAGCGGCGAAAATCCACGCAATCAGCAGCCAGCCCGTGCTGCCGATATTGCGCGCCATATCTGCGCTCACGATGAAAATGCCGGAGCCGATCATCGAGCCGATTACGATCATGGTCGAATCGAACAGGCTCAACTCGCGAATGAAACCTGTTGCACGATCTACCGCGCCGATCTCAGAAGATGCTGCGTTCGCGCTCATTTCTATTAAGGATCACAGAAGCCGGGTGACATGCAATTCGGTCAGGTCGCGAACGAGGATATCGGGGTGCGCGGCCGCGAGCTCATCGTACGGCGTGACGCCCGTCGCGACCGCGACTGCTTGGAATCCATTTGCCTTCGCTGCTTCCACATCCTTCATGTGATCGCCTATGAGCGAGATACAGCTGGATTTTCGGATGAGCCCGGCTTTCCGAGCACGCTGCGCTGCAATGCGCGCCAGCCGGGTTCTCGATGCGGCATCCTCCGCAAATGCGCCCAGCGCGAAGTAATCGCGCAGCCCGGCCAGCTCGAGCTTCTTCCACCCGATTCGACTGAGGTTGCCGGTTACCACTCCCATAATGGCGCCTGCCCTATGCAGTTCCGCAATCAGGCCCGGGATCCCCGGGCAGAGTCGATCCCGCAGATCCGTCGCGCACGAATCGCAGTATGCTGCCTGGCATTCGTGGACAACCTGACCCATGTTCGAACGGATGCGACGCGCGCTTGCACCGCTTGCAGCCATCATCGCCGCAATGAGATCGCGATCGAGTGTGCCGGAAGTGGGAACGCCATCGAGCGTCGTCGCAAGCCCGGTTACTCGCCGGATCCCTTCCATCAATGCTGCCTTGTGATGGCCGCCGGCATTGGCCATCACCGTTCCATCGATATCGAATAACACTAGCGCGTGTGAGGGCGCTCTGTGATCGGAGCTAATCACAAATCTTAGGGAGCAGCACGGTCAACAGCTTCAGAAATGTTCCTGAAACTGCGCGCCCGATTTCCAGGACCTCCAGGTGGTTCAACTTCTTTCCGCTCAAACCGGCAGCCAGGTTCGTCACGCACGAGATACCGAGCACCTCCATGCCCATGTGATTTGCAGCGATAGCTTCGGGAACCGTTGACATCCCGACGAGATCTGCGCCGATCGTCTTTAGAAAACGAATCTCGGCGGGGGTTTCGTAACTGGGGCCGAGTGTCGCGGCGTACACGCCTTCGTAGACCGCGATGCCCAGCTCGTCCGCCGTTTCACGCGCGAGCCGGCGCAAGTGCGATGAATACACTTCCGTCATGTCCGGGAAACGCGGGCCGAGCGAAGCGTCGTTCGGGCCGACGAGCGGATTCAAGCCTTGCAGATTGATGTGATCGGAGATGAGTACAAGCGCGCCCTCAGCGAAATCGGGATGAATGCCTCCGGCGGCATTCGTCAATACCAGGTATTTCACCCCAAGCTCGTTTAGCAAGCGCACGCCGGAAACGACCTCGCGCGGCGTGTAGCCTTCGTATAAATGAAAGCGGCCGGACATCACTGCAACATCCACGGTTCCCTTGCCGTCTGCGCCCAGAGTTCCGATGACGAGTTCACTTGCGTGACCGACAGCTGTCGAAACGGGGAGGCCCGGTATGTCGCGATACGGTATGTGTACGGAGTGAATCAAAGAGCCGGCAAAAGCGCCTAAACCGCTGCCAAGGACGACGCCGATCTCGGGTGCGATGGAGGTCTTCGATGCTATCAGCTGCGCCGCTTCGCGCATGGTTCGAGTCTACCGTCCACAGGGGACTCCCTACGAACACGCAACCGGAATCCTGAAGATTTTTGGTTTCTACACGAGCTCACGTGGACTACCATGGAAACTGACGAATGGAAACTATACGGATCGTTACGGACGTTAGTAAGCACGCGGGCTGCGGCGGATTTCTGGGCATGTCTCAGGAAGCACCGCAGTACATTGTGGAGCACGAGGGACTGGAAACCCGAATTGCTGGAGTGGAGATGGTATGCCTTCGCTGCGGAGAAAGAATTCGCTCACAGGACCAAGTCGAAGAAGCGGACAAAGGTATCTCCTCCTCGGCAACCTCCGGCAGCCGCAAATAGCAGGAGCCGTTCCCTCCCGCCGGTACACTAAAGCCGATTCCTCAACACATGAAGTGGATTGGGGGTTGTACCATTCGGTGTCCAGAGCGGCACCTGCAGATCCGGCATGGGCTTTGCTTGGAATAATCGTCGCGTTACCTTCGCTATGCGCCGGGCCCAGAGATTAGCTCGTTGACGCCGGGCGCTATCCGTTGCAATGCCGGTGCTCGCATACATTTGGCGGTACAGCTTCGAGATGAAGACGAATGCTAAGCGAGCCCGCAGTGTCGTGGTACAGACGGAACGTTTCCAGATCGCGAGCAGGCTGTAGAAATCGTCCCAGACACCTTGGGTTCTAGCCCGAATTTCCTCCGAACTCATAATCGGATGCGGCATAAACATCTTGGGCCTTTTGTCGGGTGGGATGAGCCAGTAGCGTGTGATGGGGATCCCATCTACTTCGGGCGGATGATCGCCCAGACTCTTCTCCCAGCGCTCAAAATCGACGGTACCGCAGAACGGCGTGAGCATCACAAATTGGGCGAAGGCTATGCCCGAGCGTCGCGCAAATTCATGCGTCGCTTCGAATGTATCATGGCGGTCGGTCGGTAATCCGAAGATGAAGGATCCGAGAACATGGACCCCGTGCTCTTGAAACTGCCGAAGACGCTGAACCAGGTTTTCGCCGGACAAATTGAAGTCTTTGAATACGGCTTTGAGACCCTCTGCTGTGACGGCCTCGATGCCGACTAGCGCGCCCAAGATGCGCGCCCTACGCATGGCATCGAGAAACTCAGGATCCTCGCCGGCTTCCATGGTGATCTGGGTGAAGAACACCATTCCTTTTGGAAGATCGGCCAGACGCTCCATCAATTCAAATCGCTCTGCTCGGATGGCCTTCAATCCTGCAAGTCTTGCAGCATTGTTCTGCCGTTCCGCCAGTCTGATGTCCGTAAGCGAGACGGGGTAAAAGTTGTCGTCCGCAAGTGCAATGAAGCGGAAGCCTCGGCGGCGGAGTTCGATGATCTCTTCGATGACCGGGTCGGAAGGCCTTTGCCGCGGACGTTGGCCGTCCGTGCGCCAGACAGAGCAGAACGAGCAATGTTTGGAACATCCTCGTACCGTCTGAACGGAGGCCCACATGTATTTGGACGAGTCGAGCAGGTCCCAACGCGCAACTTTGAACTGCTCGGCTTCAACTCGGCCACCCTGGTAGATGCGCTGGACGTTTCCGTTGTCATGGTCTCGAAGAGCTTCGCCCCAAGCGAGGTCGCCGTCTCCGCGAACGACGCAGTCCGCCGCGCCTCGCTCGAAGGCCTCCTCGGGGAACAGAGTCGAGTGGATGCCGCCGAAAACCACGAAGGCGCCTCGCTGTTTCGCAAGACGCCCGATAGCATAGCCTCGGAGAGCATTCCCGGTGTGAATGCCGATTCCGACAATATCGCCGGCATGAATCGAGTCCGCTTTGAGTGCTTGTAGAGTTTCATCGTATAAGATTGGATCCCCAAACTCCTCAGGTGTGGCGGCTGCCAACACAAATAGCCAACGTGGCGTGATGACGGCGGTTCCGAAAGCGGTATCGCTCGGATTTATTAAATGAACTCGCATTTAATTCCTTTTTGTCACGTATGGAAGAGCCTGGCGGAACGACTCATATACCGCGTTCCATTCTACTGACGCATATTTAGGACCTCGCATATCGCACGAACCCGCAGACCCCCGTGTGGTGATTGATTCACTGTGTCCCGAAGGCGCTCTTGATGGCCAGCCAAGTGAAGACTAAACGTTTGGACGGCTCAGCCACACTTAGAAGCGTACGGCGATCACAGCAGAATGCCCGCTATGCATGCGGACATGAAATTCGCAAGTGTGCCGACGAGCATTGCTTTGACGCCCAGGCGTGCGAGGTCTGACTTACGCGAGGGCGCCAGCGCGCCGATGCCGCCGATTTGAATCGCAATCGAGCTGAGGTTTGCAAAACCGCAGAGCGCAAACGTGGAAATTACGAACGAGCGCGGGTGCAGCAGCGATTTAATTTTGCCCAGATCGACAAAGGCCACAAATTCGTTCAAGACCATGCGCGTGCCGAGCAGATTGCCCACTGTCGCGCAATCGTTCCAATCCACGCCCAGGCTCCAGGCAACGGGCGCGAACAGTACAGCAAGTATCTGTTGCAGCGAGGCAGGGGCCCAATGGACATAGGCATGCATCCAACCCAATCCGCCATTCACTAACGCAATCAGCGCCAGGAAGGCGATCAGCATACCGGCGATATTGAGCGCAAGGTGCAAGCCGTCGCCGGCGCCACGGGCGGCCGCGTCGATCAGGTTCACTCCCGGTTTCTCTACCTCCACGCTTACTGTGCCGCCGGTCACGGGTTTGCCGGTCTCAGGAACGAACATTTTCGCAAGCATGATGGTCGCGGGCGCAGTCATGATCACAGCGGTCAACAAGTGCGTGATAGATACTCCGGCAATCGCGACATACGCCGCCATGACGGAGCCGGAAACATGCGCCATGCCGCTCGTCATTACAGTGAAGAGCTCCGACATCGTCAATGTCTCGAGAAACGGGCGGATGGTGAGTGGGGCCTCCGTCTGTCCCATCACGATGCTTGCGGCCACGCAGGTGGATTCCGCGCCGCTTGTACGCATGAACTTCTGCATCACGACGGCCATGCCCTTCACGAACAGTTGCATGACCCCGAGATAATAAAGAATCGCGAACAGGGATGAGATAAAGATGACAATCGGCAATACCTGGAACGCAAAAATGACGCCGAACTGATCGTTCTTCACGCCGAGCTTGTCGCCAAAGACAAAGCCCGATCCCGCCGCCGTGTAATTTAGCAGCGCGTTCACAAACAGGCTCACACCGTAGAACAGCTCGCCGAATTTAGTCTTCAGGACCAGGAAAGCGAAGCCGAATTGCAGCACGACGCCCCAGAGAATTACACGCTTTTGAATGGCGGAGCGTGCTGTCGAGAACAGATATGCGCAGGCAACGATTGCTGCTAAGCCGACCAGCCCGTGAAATCGGTCCACGATTTCAGGTCAGCTTACGACTTCCAGGATCAGGTCGCGCTCGTCGACCGGCTGCTGAGAAATTCGAAATGCGTCTTCCATCAGGTCGGCCGCTTCCTGTAAGTGGTCCTCGCCCGTGTAGTAAAGCCGGCAAAGAATGCTACCCGGCTCGATCTTTTGGCCGACCTTCACCTCCAGAATGACTCCGACGGCGGGGTCGATGGTGTCCTCCTTCGTGTTTCGTCCAGCGCCGATCATCGACGATGCCTGGCCGATTAACTGCGCATCGATGCCGCTCACATACCCGCCGCGTGCAGTGGTGATCTCCTGAGCGCCGGTCGCGTTTGGCAAAAGATCAAACCGATCCAGCACCTGAGGATTGCCGCCTTGCGCCGCGATCACATCTTTGAACTTCGCGTATCCGGAGTTGTCGAGCAGCCGCGCCTGCGCAACCTCGCGCGCTTCGTCCAAAGTCTTAGTAAGCTTCGCGAGGAAGATCATACGTGCTGCGAGCTCCAGGCAGAGCCGGGTCAGATCGGCCGGTCCGGCATTCTGCAACGTCTGTGAGACCTCCATGATCTCGAGCGCGTTGCCGACTGCATAGCCGAGCGGCTGATTCATATCGGTGATCAGCGCCTGAACGCGCTTATCGAGACGCCGCCCGATGCCTACCATCATCTGCGCCAGCCGCCGCGCGTCCACCTGCTTCTTCATGAACGCGCCCGACCCGACTTTCACGTCGAGCACCAGCGCGTCCAGCCCCGCAGCGATCTTCTTCGACATGATGGAAGACGCGATCAACGGTATCGATTCCACGGTCGCCGTAGAATCGCGTAGAGCGTAAAACTTGCCGTCGGCCGGCGCCACCTCCGCGGTTTGGCCGATGAAGGCAAGCCCGTATTGCTCGAGCTGAGTAATGAATTCGTCTGCGCTGAGATCCGTGCGGAAGCCGGGAATGGACTCGAGCTTGTCGAGCGTGCCCCCGGTATGTCCTAGCGCGCGACCAGAAATCATCGGAACGACAACGCCGGCCGCGGCCGCAATCGGAGCGGCAATAAGGCTCGTCTTATCTCCAACTCCGCCCGTCGAATGTTTGTCCACTTTGAGGCCCGGTATGGCGGAGAGATCCAGCGTACTGCCGGATTGAATAAAAGAGTCTGTGAACGCGCTTACTTCACGGTCGGACATACCCGAGAAAAAAACCGCCATCAGGAACGCCGAAGCTTGGTAATCTGGAATGTCGCCGCGCGTGTAACCGTCCACGAGGGAGCGCAGTTCCTCGGGGGAGAGCTCTTCTCCATCTCTCTTACGGCGAACCAGGTCGACTGTACGCATTTTTTCGAATTTTCAGCGTACCATTGCGAACCGATTGAAATTACAGGAGGAGTGGGGCTCGGAGATGCGCGATGAATACTATCTCTCACTGCTCCCGTCGCTTCAGGATCTCCTCGACCTGTTCTCTCGCAACCGGCAGCTTGTCCATGTTCTGCCGTAGCCACTGAGTAAAATCTGCCTCGATGGGCGCGGACCATTGCGTATCAATCTGGCCCGCTGTGTATTTGCCCTCGCGCAGCCGTTGGTGACCGAACATGTCGCGAAGGTGCGTGATCTCGGAAGACTGCACGACTCGCTCGGCCAATTGCGGAGGGATGAAAAGGACGCCTCCATCGCGGCCCAGCACCACGTCGCCGGGCATGACTGTGGCCTTGCCGATACGAATGGGAATATTGATGCCGACCATGGTGGAGTTGAGCCGCGAGTTCATGCGCGGGTCGCTGCCCAGACTGCTGAAGTGATGCGAAGGATCGTAGTAACGCACGAATGATGTGAAATCGTCCAGTTCCCGCAGCCCGTTGATGTCGCGCAACGCGCCATCGTAAACGATCCCGTTATGGCTCCGCGCGTAGATTGCATTGCCCACGTTGTCGCCGATCGACGGTCCGTCCTGTTTCAGCCCGAAGTGATCGCACACGTAGACATCTCCCGGCTGTAGCATGTCGACCGGCCAGGCATTCATGGCGCCGATACGCCCATCCTTCTTGCCCTGCTCCTGAATAACTTTGTGGATGTCCGGGCGGCCGGGCAGCCACTGCGCCGTTAGCGCGCGGCCCACTAGCACCTTCTCAGGATGGATAACGCAGCCCCAGCCGTCCTCGTATTCATGATTGAAGCCGGCAGCCCGCAACTCCGCCCATGCCTCTTCGAGGGTTACCGTTTTCATGCGCTTCAAGATGCCGTCCGGCACCTTGGGGCGTCCATCCGCGAAGCGCTCGCCTTTCCAATCCGGCGTGTACTGGATGAGCAGTTCGCGGGTCAGGATTCCGACCTGCGCAGACGCTGAAAGTGAGCACAACGCGGCAAAACAGAGTGCTGTTATTCGCATGGTCATGCTCTCTTCATCGGCTCGAACCACGGCGTGCCCGGAACCTGCGCTTTGCGTGCGCCGTCATCGTTCATTTCGACGCCGAGACCGGGCCGGTCCGGCACCGTGATGAAGCCTTTCTGAATGATGTCGCCCTCCTTCACCCAGTTCCGCCACAAGTCGGCATCATCGATCCAGTGCCATTCCTGCGCCAGAAAATTCGGGATGGCGGCACATACGTGCGCCGTACCCATCATGCCGATCGGCGACGTGACGGCATGCGGCGCGACGGGCACGTAGTATGTATGCGCGAGATCGGCAATCTTACGCGCCTCCAGCAATCCACCGCACTTCTGAAAATCGGGCTCAATAATATCAACCGCTTGCTTTTCTAGAAGCTCGCGAAAGCCCCAGCGCATGTAGACGTTTTC
>JAFAQG010000368.1 GCA_019246575.1 Acidobacteriaceae bacterium | reverse complement strand
CTCAGGCTCGATCCGGCGCAACGAGCGCTGTTTCGTGGCGACGCTCTGGTCCCGCTGACGCCCAAAGCCTTCGATACGCTGATCGTGCTCGCGGCTGAACCCGGAAGGGTTTTCACCAGGTCGGAACTGATTGCCACGGTATGGCCGGATACGTTCGTTGCGGAGAATAGCCTTGATCAAAACATCTCGGCTCTCAGGAAGGTGTTGGGTCCCGAGATTGCCATCGAAACGATACCCCGGCGAGGTTACCGGCTATTAGTCCGTCAGCAGGTTGCCGAACTCAAACTTGCTTCCCCACGCAGAACCGCACCTCCGGCTAGTCTCGAGCGAATTTCAAACACGCGACGCTCGATCAGAACGTGGGTCGGAATTGGCTCGCTGCTGGTGGCCGTCTGTCTTTTGTTGGTTTGGATTCTGGTCAAGGTCCCGCGCCGGCTTCAGACCGGATCGCTCGACTCGCTGATCGTTCTGCCATTCGTAAACCTGAGCCCAAGTCCGGAGAACGATTACTTCGCCGATGGTCTGACGGAAGAACTGACTAGCGACTTAGCCCGTGTGAAAGGGTTGCGAGTGGTGGCGCGTACAACCGCATTTCAGTTCCGAGGTAAGCCGCGCGATATCCGCGATATAGGAAAGCAAATCAAAGTGGCGGCTGCTTTGGAGGGCAGCGTTCGCTGGCAGGACAGCCGGGTTCGGGTGGCCGCTCAACTCAACAGTGCGGCCGACGGATACCACGTTTGGGCGCGTACCTACGAGGGTGACGCGACGGACGTTTTTCAGATTCAAAAGCAGATCGCTCGGGATATCGCCGACGCTCTCAGCAGGGAGTTGCGACTTTCGGCTCTCCCGCGCACGGATACCGAAAATCCGAAGGCCAGAAATCTCTACTTGGAAGGGATGCACCTTCGCAACACAACAGACGCTTCGCCAGTTTACAAAGCGATTCAGGATTTTCAACAGGCATCGCAACTGGATCCGGGCTATGCCGCCCCGCAGGCAGGTCTCGCGGATTGTTACGCGATCCTGGCTTGGGGTGGAGATATGCGCCCCGCCGATGCATACAAGTTGGCTGAGGCGGCGGCCGATCGAGCGCTCGCACTCGACGATAACTTATCAACCGCGCATAAAAGCAAGGCGATCGTGGAACTGGTATTCAATTGGGACTGGCCGAAAGCGCAGCGACAATTCGAGCGGGCGATTGAGCTGAACCCCTCCGATGCTGACGCTCATCATTGGTATTCGCACTATCTCATCGTGGCTAACAGGATAGAGGACTCGCTTGCCGAAAGCAGGCGAGCGATGGATCTCGATCCGCTGAACTTCATGATTAACGCTCATCTGAGCTGGCATTATCTGGAGGCCGGCGATTTCAACGCGGCCGTCCGTGCGGCCAAAGACACGCTCGCCTTGGATCCTCACAATTCAAATGCGATCGCGCAAATGGCCGAAGCCTACGAGCACCTGAACGATCTTTCAGACTCCATCGCGACCTGGCGTAAGATGGACGGCTATGGCCAATTTGGGCTGCTCCCTGATGTCGGACCTGATCAGGGGGAGCGATCTCGATACTGGAGAGTCCGTCTGGAGCTGGAGCAGCGCGGCCCGCGGCATGATGATTATCACATCGCGCGTTACTTGGCGCGTCTGGGGGAAAAGACAGAAGCGTTGAACAGCTTGGAACGCGCCTTTGCCATTCGCAACGCCAACATGATTTATATGCTGCACGAGCCGTATTTCGATACGCTGCGGAGTGAAGCTAGATGGAAGGCAGTGGTCTCAGCAATGCATTTAGAATAAGTTCCTGCGGTTCGGTCTTCTCCCCACAGGAACGGGAACGCATTCGTGAGGAACTGGTCGTCGCGGCAAGGGCCGACCCACGTATTGGCGGCGCTGCGCATCTGGGGTCAGCGGCGCTTGCGCTACTGGACCGCTGGTCTGACATTGACCTTGCGTTGTCTTTAGTGCCCGACGCGGATTCGAATGAGGTGCTGCTTGATTGGACTACGCGTTTGTATCGCGACTATGCGGCCGCGGCGACCTACGATATGAGGCACGGCGACATTTTGT
>JAFAQG010000298.1 GCA_019246575.1 Acidobacteriaceae bacterium | reverse complement strand
CGGGATGTGGTAGTGATTGAAGCGCTCTCGAGTGGCGATCACATTACCTGGACAATGAAACGCCTGGCCGGTCTGAACGATCCTGGCGAAAAACGGCGTACGGCCCTACTCGTCTGCCTTGCCGTGGCTGCTCTAATCAGCATCGTCGGGACGGTAGCGACTGTGTTCGGATTGCGGGGTGGCGTCGCGGAACTCGAATCGGGCTTGGAAAGGCTCGAAACGGATCTCGATTTTGAACTACCCTCCCGTCCAGGAGAGCTCGGCCGCATCAGTAAATCGGTGAACCGAGTCGCCGCGGCGCGCCGGCGGCTCGAAGCCGAGCTACATCGCGAACACAGACTGCGTGCGATTGGGAGGCTTGCAACGAATTTCGCGCATGAGATCCGAAACCCGCTTAACAGCATCCGCCTTACTATGCAGATGTTGAAACAAAAGGTTGGGCGCGCGCCTATCGGGACCGAAGATCTCAATTTGGTTATAGATGAAGTCGATCGCTTGAATACTCTGCTTACAGAGCTGTTGGCATTCCGTCAGAAAGGCAACGCCGACCTAGAGCCACAGCCACTCGTGCCCATAATCGACCGCTGTGTGCAATTGACACAAGCTCAAGCCAGTGAGAAAGGTGTCGAAATCAATCTACGAGCTGCCGAAGCGAATTTTCGTGCGCCTGTTGATCCCGCAAAACTGACGCAAGTCGTGACGAATCTGCTGCTCAACTCTATTGCCTCAATTTCGGGACACGGGAGCATCGATATCGATGTCCACCGCAACGGGCGCTCCGCGACAATTGATATTCGCGACACCGGACCTGGCGTTGCTGCAGAACATCGCGAGCATATCTTCGATGCGTTCTATACCACACGTCGCGGAGGCAGCGGTTTGGGACTTTGGGTTTCCCGTGAGTTAATGCAGTCGATGGGAGGGACGCTCACCTATCGGGATGGATCTCCCGGCGCGATCTTCTCGCTGAGTTTACCGGACGACGGAACAGCGTCATGAAACAGGTCTTGATTGCGGAAGACGAGCGCGCCGCGCGTGTCTCGATGCAGGCTCTGCTCGAAGCAGCGGGCTTCAAGGTGCTGGCTGCTGAAGACGAGCGTACGGCACTCTCGTTGCTGTTGACCGAAGAACCCGCGGCCGCGCTACTCGATATACGGATGCCTGAACTCGATGGCCTCGAAGTGCTTCGGAAAGCGCGTGAGGGCGGTTCCGACACAGCCCTCATCGTGATGACCGCGCATGGCGATAGCAGCACCGCTATTGAAGCAATGAAGCTTGGGGCGTTCGATTACGTCACAAAGCCAATCGACTTCGATCAGCTGCTGCCGCAACTGAACCGCGCCATTGAACGCCGGCGGCTTGCGCGCCAAACGGTCACCGCAGCCCGCGATAGCGCTTCTGAACACAAGTCTCCGGCAATCATCGGACACAGCCCCGCGATGCAGCACGTCTATAAGTTAGTCGGCCAAGTGGCGGCAAGCGAGGCGACAGTGCTGGTGCGCGGCGAATCGGGCACCGGCAAAGAACTCGTCGTGAACGCCATTCATCACAACAGCCCCGGCGCGACAGGCCCGCTGGTAAGAGTGAACTGCGCCGCGATTCCCGAAACTCTGCTCGAATCCGAGCTCTTCGGCCACGAGCGGGGCGCGTTCACCAACGCACTCTACCATCGAATTGGCCGTTTTGAAGAAGCAAACGGCGGCACGCTGTTCCTGGACGAAATCGGCGAACTCGCACCTGCATTGCAGACCAAGTTACTCCGCGCGATCCAGGACCGCATGATCGAACGGCTGGGCAGCAACGCGAAGATCAACATCGATCTTCGCCTAATCACGGCTACTTCGCGCGATTTGGAGCAAGCCATCGCAGACGGGGAATTCGAGCATTTCTTGCATCGCGGTGACCGACCGGTCACCATGACATCCGCTGCCCTTGCAAAGCTGTGCGTATATCACTGGCCCGGTAATGTGCGCGAGTTAGAGAACACCGTAGAGCGTGCGCGGTGCTCGCGCATAGCAGCATCATCGACGAAACGGACATCGATTTGCAGAGCACGCCTGACGCGGGTCTTTCGAGCTGGGGGGATCGCGCGCCGCTCGAAGAGGGTTGGAAAGCGTGTATAGAGAATCTTGAAAAATCGCTTGTCGAGCGCGCCATGATCGCTGCCAACGGCAATAAATCAAAAGCGGCTGAGCTGTTGAAGATGCATCGCAGGCTACTCTACGAGAAGGTTCGCGAATATGGCTTGCAAGCGGATTAAACGACCGGCTGCGATTAGCGGTGTTTGCGCTGAAGGTCGTCGAGCATCTTGAGATATTGCTCGCGCGTGACTTCGCCGCGTGCATAACGCTGGCGAATGGTGGCTTCCGCCTCCAGGTCTCCTGCACTTCGATCTGTTTTCCTGAAGCGTTGCTGAATAGAGGGAAGACACTTCCAGACCAGCAGCGCGGCAATCACTAGGAGCACGATCGGGAAGATCTGATCGAAGCCGGGTCCCAATCCGAGTGGAAGCGGCGGCGCCGGACCCGCAGCGCAGGACCACAAGAGGAGAACTGCAAATAACAACGCCCCTAGGCGCACGGGATTGCTCATGCGATTTATTACGCATCTGCGGTTCCAGACAAATACACGGAGCTATCTTATTGGCATCGCTTTGTCTCGACTGTGGTCGTGGCTCACATGGTCCACACGAGCGTGTTCTAAGCGGACACGTTTTGTGATGCTTCCGCCCAGCCTGCATTGGTTATGCACTATCGTTGTGCAGTGCCGAGAAGCGCCAATATAGCCACGGCGAGTGCGGGAGGCATGACCAGCGCGCCCCATCTCAAGAATTTCCAAAAGCCGATCGGTTGGGCTTCGCGGCGGATGGCGATCGACCAGAGAATCGTCGCAAGCGAGCCGCTCACTGAAAGATTGGGTCCGAGATCTACCCCGATCAACACTGCGTGCCGCAGGACGCCTGTAGCTCCGGCCGCTTGCACGGCCGCCCTGCTGATCAATCCGCTTGGCAGGTTGTTCATGACATCCGAAATGAGGGCGACCCCGAAAGCCGAAGCGAATGCACTGCTCAGCATCGGCCACGCTTTCATATCGCGCAGCGCGGTAACGGTCGCGTGCAGGGCGCCGGTGCCGTTCAACGCTTCGACAATGACAAACAGGCCCGCAACCAGCGGGATCACACTCCAGGCGATTTCCCCGGCGATATCGCGAGGTGCCCGGTGGTCGCGGAAGGACACCATGGCGGCAACCAGCAGTCCGGCCACACACGCGGGCGCTCCCAGATCTACTTTAAGTGCAGAAGCACTCATCAGCACAATCGCGAGAAACGCGATGCCATACAGCGTGATTCTTCCTGTGGGCGAAAGCGGTTGTCCATTCACATTGGTATTCACCGGACCCTGCAGGTGTCTCCGTGACAGCCAGCGCAGCACAAGAAATGTGACCATAATTGAGGCCGCCGAAGGCAGAGCAAACGTCGCAAGCCATGGTCCGAGCGGAGGCAGACCGCGCCCAAACACAACGAGATTCGCTGGATTCGAAATCGGGAGCACGAAGCTTGCAGCGTTCGCAATGAAGGCACAGATGAGCAGGTAAGGCAGCGGCTCGGCTTCGGCAGCCCTGATTGCGGCAAGCACCGCTGGCGTTAATACCACCGCTGTCGCGTCATTGGATAGAAAGATGGTGACTGCGATCCCGACGCAATAAATCAGCACAAACAGCCGCGTGCGCGAGCCCCTCGACGCGCGTACCGCATGTCCCGCTACCCAGTCGAATACCCCTTCGCGCCGTGCCAACTCGGACATAATCATCATCCCGATGAGGAAGAGGTAAACGTCCAAGCCTTTTGCCGCAGCGTGCATGGCCGCTCCGGGCGAAATGAGCCGGGACACTACGAGCACAATCGCGCCCAGTACCGCCCACCACGCTTCCGGCAGTCCTTTCGGACGAATCAGGACCAGCGTGATAGATGCGAGCGCGATGAACCAAATGACAGCGGAATGCCATGGCACTGCCGATACGATCTCCTTCATGGGACCGTTTTCTATTCTCTCCATGACGGCCATGGACCCTTGGTTCCGTTTTCATTCGGGCCAAGTTGTGTCCCAACAATGCACTTCTCCGGATACGGGCCAATCGCGTTCTCGTAATCAGTTGAATGTCGTGCAGACTCCCGATACTTGCCGGACTGGCTTATCAGAAGTGAGATCGCGTCTTCTGCCGTGCGCCTGTCAACCGTTTCGGCTGGAATGGAAAGCCGATGAACGCCGTCGTCAACCTCAGCAGAGTTCCATTTGCACGTCCATATTCCATCAATCAACTGCATCGGGCGCTCACGACCTTGGCCTGCAAGCATCACAACGCACCGTATAGGTTGGGCGTCTCATACGCGCGCGCAGACCGAAATCTCTCCGCGCACGATATGATGCGGGCTCGCTGGGCGCGTGATGAGTTTTTCGTCAGCTGGCGACGTAATCATCGCGAGCGGCCATCGCTCGCGTTCTTTGAACTTCCAGCCAATGACGTCATCGTCAATTACGGTGATTGAGAATCCGGGCGGTCCTTCCTCGGCCTGACCCGTCGAGCGAGTGGTTGCGTAAATCGTACCTCCGTCATTCGCTAGCTCGTTGTAGTGTGTGTGGCCCATCTCGACCAACTCCACTCCGCCTTGACGAATTGCGCGACTGAACCTTCTGCCCTGTGTTTCAAGCTCGCTGGGATAAAGATGTGTGAACACGAGCGACCGCAGGCCAGTAACTCGCGCATCATTGAGCTGGCGCTCTAGCCACGACATCTGCTGCTCACTGAAATCGAACGAATGCGGACTGATGCCGTCCATGGCGTTCAGAAACAGCAGGCGAATCCGAGCACATCGACTGCGCGATACAGCGCTGCCGCGAGATATCGCTTGTTTGTAGGTCATCCAGCGAGGGTCGTCATACCCCTTGCGCAGACCGGTCGCCATTAGGTGGATAGCATTGCCGCCCCGATATGCCTTTTCGGTTGTGGGGTTCATCGGCATACCAAAGGCACCCGCGGTAGGTTCCCACGGTTTCTGCCAGGGGGCAGTGCCCGTTTCGAGCATGTCGATGATGTTGTCTGTTACTTCCTGACGGAAATCTCGCTTTGAGCCCGTGGTCGAGACTTGCTCCTTTGCAACGGGTTGTGTGACTGTGGCCATGGCGCCAGCCGGCAGCTATGGAGGCAACCTCAATTACAACGAGATCGGCGAAGGGGCCACGGTGATTCTGCCCGTCTATCATCCGGGCGGATTGCTATTCTTGGGCGACGGGCATGCACTCATGGCTGACGGCGAGGCTACCGGCACGGGCGTTGAGACATCTATGGATGTGGAATTTTCCGTCGACGTGATTAAAAATAGCCATGTTACGGGCCCGCGCGTCGAAACGGACGAATTTCTGATCAGCGTAGGCGCGCAGCCAGAATTTGCTAGT
>JAFAQG010000265.1 GCA_019246575.1 Acidobacteriaceae bacterium | reverse complement strand
CCCAGTCGTTCCAACGTTCTCGTGTGCCCGGTTGAGCCGTGGCATTCCATTGAGTTGGGTTTTCGGAAACGGGAACCGAGACGCGAGCTTCAGCGATGGTCTCGACGGGGATACACGGAATCTCATTTTTTATTTGTCCCGAGACATTGGCGGGAATATTTTTGACAGAGAAACTGTAATCGAGGCCGTTGCGATCGATCGCGAGAAGGCGCGAATCCTGGCCGGGCTTCGGAACCCCGGCGTACGCCCACTGCGTGTAATACCACGAGAACTTGCGGTAATTGAGTTTCGCACTGAAATGGATGTTGCCCTTGGCGTTGCGAGGGACCTTCACGAGGTAATGCGCGACGTCGGCCGCGCCCGGTGGAATCAGACGGACGTATAACACGCTCCGGGCTTGCCACGCATTGCGCTTATTGATCGGGTTGCCGCCGCCATCGAGCTGATAGGACCTATAGAAGTGCGCGCCCGGTTCGACCGGACCTCTCCCGTCATCCTCAACTTTGCCGCTCCAGAAAACGGTTCTGCCATTCTCGTCCTCGGCCTTCAATTCGAGCCAGACGTCGAAGGCGTCGACGGTACCTCCCGGGAAGAAGTGACCGATTTTGCGCGTCCGCACGACCACATCGACACGCGCGGTTTCGCCGGGCTGAAGCGTTACGCCTGAAACGTCGATGGGAGCGGCGACTGCGCCGACCTGGCGGATCACGTCGGGTCCGGCTTGCTCGGCCTCTTCGCCGACTGCAAATGTGGTATTCGTCTGCGGTGCGTTCGTGGCGCGGCGGACCATCTCGGTATCCGATTTCGTGCGCTCCACCGGGCTGATTGCAAAAATATCGACGGTAATAAAACCGGATTTCAAAAACTTCTCGGTCAAAGCAAGCTGCTTCTGGTCGTTGTTCGCGGTGGGCACTGCAGTGTTAGCGGCCGGGAAGCTGTGCGAATGCACTTTGCCCTCAATGTTGCCCGGATCGTGCGATTTCACGAGCGGCATGTGGCAATCGGCGCAATTGCTCGATTGCGGGGGGTAATAGAACGAGCGCGCGCCTTGTCCCGAGACTCCGCTCGCCTGCCAGTTGTCGTATTCATTAAACCCGCGAAACCACCGATAGTTATTCACGGGAATATCGAGATGAACTTTGTGGCAGGAGGCGCAGTACTCGGAGGTACTGTCGCGCATGAACGGCTTCATAAAGGTCCGGCGGTGAGCCTCCGGGGCAGCATAGGTCACGAAATTCACGACATTGTGTATGACAGGATTCGTGCTGCTCGCCACTTCGTGAAGAGGCGGATACGACATGGTGAACGATCCGTTCCCAACGCTTCCATCGACGTGG
This sequence comes from Acidobacteriaceae bacterium, assembly GCA_019246575.1. Next base: position 7,390 of record JAFAQG010000265.1, on the reverse strand, counting down.
ATGATGGAGTGGCAAGACATGCAGCTCAAACCCGCCTGAGCCTCAGGCGTGTCCATCTGTTCCTTCATTGGACGGTCGAACTTTCCGTTGAAGAAAACCGCATGATCGTGACAGCCGGCGCACCACTTACTCGGTTTCGTGCCTTCGACGTCCTGCATGTATTCGATCGATTTTCGATAGAACTGATTGTTAAACGAAGCGAAATGGTGAGCAGAGCTTTTCCACTGCTCGTAGATATCGCGATGGCACTCACCGCATTTCTGCGTCTCCATGAAAAATCCGGAAGGGATGAGGCGGCCGTCTCTGGTTTTCGCGCCAGAGGGAAAAAATTCGCTCGTAGGACCCGCGCCTTCCTCTTTCATGGAGAGCGGAACGGTTCGTGAGTTTACGATGCGATCGCGCGGATGCGGAATGTAGACGCGATAGGCGAGGCCGGCAATCAGGACGAATCCCGCCGCCGCGGCCGATATCTTTGCGACCGTCCAATTCTGCCGCCTGACGAACACGATTCCGACCGCCGCAAGCGAAATGACGATGTGAACGAGAAATACGACACGGTGATCGCGCGTGTTACCGACGATGGCGAGCAGAATGCCGGAAGCCGCCGCGGCGATGATCGACAACTGGCGGCGATCGGCGCGGGAAAGAACTAACGCGAGAACACCTATTAGGGCGCCCAGGACAATGTGCAGCAGAACGTTAACGATCGTGAACAGGGAATCGCTCGGGAATGCCGCCAGGAGAGCGCTGTTGACGAGAAGAATGGCCGCGCAGAGAGTAGATGCGACACTCAGGCGGCGACTCATAAATGCTCAATTGCCATGAACAGGAGCAAGCGGCCGCATCAAGTGAAGTGCGGGGCGGGTGAGATACTCGCGCACATACTCTCGATGAACAGGATCCTCGGGGAAATGCTCGTCCGCTCGATACGGATAAGCGCTCATCGCATGAAAAGGCAGCGGAGTTACGGACTGGCTATATGCCGTATTGGCATCGGCGTCCTTTGCCCAGCCGTCCACCAGAAGCAGGAAATCGCGAGCCCATCCGTCGGGCAAAGCCGGCAGATTCGCGGCCCGGAATTTCAGGCTCAACTCGTCGCCCGAAGCCATGATGACGAGGCGGTCATCAATATCGGTCACAAGCGGACGAACATCGCCGTACCGCGTGTAGAAACCCGGCGTCGGATTCCAATTCGAAACGAATGAGACATCCTGATACACAAACTGCTCTGGCTGCTGGCGCTTTGGGTCAATTATCGCGCGAGAAAAACCACGAAAGTGTAAATCCGCGGCGTTCGCATTTACCGGCGTCACCCGGACCGTCGGCACAGCCGAGTCATCGATCAGGAACGCCTCATCCCAATAGATGCACAGGTTCGTAACGATGCGAACCTGGCGCGCGCTCGATAGAAATTTGTTCCTGAGATCGACGACGATGCTCTTGGGCTTACCGGAAGGCATGCCCATATCGTCAACGACAGTTTTCCAATTGCCCGCCGCGTCTTTCACCTGCAAGTACGGAAAGACGAGTCCCTTCCCGTTCTGGGAAGCACCCAGGAACGTGCTCCCATCCGCCCAATCGACCCAGCCGTTGAGCACGAGCGCCGCCTTGTTATTTAGGGCGGAATCGCCGAAATCGAGATCGAGCGTATGTAACTCCGCCACACCCGCCTCGTTGTGCCGGAAAGTATCTGGATAAGTTTGATCGATACGCGCCAAACGCGCTGTAACATCAGTGCCATCGCCTTCTGTCGCGCGGAGCGCATGAATTTTTTCGCGCGCGGCGAACAAGCGGAACTCGGGATATGGCGGAGATTTGAATTTGTCGTTCGTGTAGATGCTCTCGTCAGCCGGATGATCTAGCGCGATTAGTTGGACTTTGTCGAGATACGAAACCTCGTGCAGCTCTTCGGTGATGTTGATACGGTATTCGCCGTTTTCGGCGTGCAGCGCAGAGCCGGGGATCTGGATATATTCATCGTGATCGACAGGAAAGTAATGGCCGTCTCCGGAACTCGCGCCTAGCGGAGCCACGCCGAGCACGTCCGTGATGAACTGAAAATTCCGGCCGTTCCAGGTGAAGATCATCGGACAGGAACCCGAGAGGCGTTGCGCTTCGGCGATGTTGAGCGCGGCGTTGGCTTTCTGATGCACCTCGTTTTGGATCAGCCCGTTTGGCCATGTGATGCGAACCGTATCGGCATCCGCGCGATTGTCGAGCGCAAACGGAAGCGGCACGCCGTCGTAGACCCGTTTGTCATAGTACGCGCCCGATTTCATTTCGACCGTTGCGCCGGGCGCAAGCTTTAGATTCTTGATTCCGCCGATGCGAACGGTAGACCAGCGCTGTGACGGCGATGCATTCGTGTAGATGTGAAGCGAGCCATCGGGCAGAATGCGCGCGTAGTCTTCGCGGTTGTCGCCATTGAAATCTGCACGGATTTTCGATCGCGCGGTTCTTGCATTGGGCGCAGCGGTGAACTGCCCAGAATGGTTTTCGAGTGCACGCCTTTCTGGACGGTACCGGACAAGACCGAAAAGCCCGTCGTGGTTGAAGTCTTGGGTATCGAGCAGTGACACACCTGGAGGCAAGGCCGGTACGTCTTTCGCCTCGAAGTGCTCATTCAGATGATCGACATACAGAACGCCGGGACGGTTCGCATAAGAAACGATGACATCGCGGGCGGTCGTATCGCCTCTGATCGCGAACGCGACCGCATCGAGGGCCTGCCCTTTCACGAACGGGAAATCGGAGGTGCGATTCTCGAACGTGCCGTTTCCGTTGTTGCGCATGAGCTTGGGATCGGGGCCGAACAGCAGTAGATCGACGTCGTAATCGTGGTCGTAGTCAAGCCAGAGCGCGGTGGTTACGTTTTCCGTGTCCGGCAAACGCAAGGCTTTTGCGAATGTGCCGCGGTTGTTGTGGAAGAGGGTCGCGCCCGAGGCGGTAACGATGCAGAGATCGGGTAACCCGTCATTGTCGTAATCGCCGGCGGCGATGCTCCGGATGTCACGAAGGGAATAGAGCGCCGGCTGCGAGATGGATTCGCTGCCCTGCTTGTATAACACCACTCGATATCGCGACCAGACCAGGAGATCGGCATGCCCGCTGCCCTCCACATCGAGCAGCAGCATGCCTGAATGGACGGGATCCCACCCGGTACTGACGACGTGGTCCTCGTATTTTGTTGCTTCGTCCTCGGCAGAGTGGCGCGGGTCCGGTGGGTCGTAGAGTTCGGCGTAGAAGCACCATTCCATGTCCTCAGGTACGGCTGCTCCTTCATTGCGCTGCTTTATGCCTTCGAAGAGCCTCCGCTCGCGCGCGGCATCTTCGCTCTTGTGCATGCGCTGATAGAGCGTGAACAACTGAAAGTGGGCACCCGCGAGATTGGGGTTGAGTTTTTCGGCTTCGACAAATTCGGGCAGAGCAGCTTCGAGATCGCCCTTCGATCGGAGCACCGCGCCGAGGTTGTAGTGCGCAACCGGCTCGGTGGGAACGAGACGAATCATACCCCGAAGCTGCTGGATGGCCTTGTCGTAGTCGCCTGCGTGCTTGTAGTAGATGGCGAGATTGAACCAGGTGTGTGGAAGCGAGGGATCCTGCTTTTGGGCGGCAAGGAGTTGCGCGACAGCTTCTTCATTTTTGTCGACGCGCAGCAACGCCAGCCCGTAATTCACGTGCTCACGGACGGAGTTCGGAGCAAGCTCGAGGGCCGCGTGCAAAGCCTCGACGGCCTGGGTGTGAGTATCGAGGTTCTCATAAAAAGCCTTACCGAGGTTCCGATACTGCCAAAGCTTCTCGTCCTTCGGTGTGAGGTTCGTGCCCATCGCGAGGACCAATACGGCAACAAACGGGATCGCGATCGACAGCGCTCTCATTCTGAGGAACATTCATTTTATCGGAGCGCAAGGAATGTCAGGGTTCAGCGCCGCCCCTTAGCTGGCGCATGCTTAGTTTGCCGACGGTTTCTCGACACTGTCGATTACCATCACGTCGACCGGCGCTTTGGTTTTCTGCATGCGCAATCCGAGCTGCTGTTCCATTGCGCCGAATAAATCCGGAGGCGCGTCTTGATCAGGCGGCGGCGTCTGAGCTTCAGGATTGGGCGCAGCGCCGAACGGCCGCATAGCGGGATCCGGCGTGAAGCGCAACGTGAAGCTGTATCGCGTATTGCCAAAGCCCGTTTGATCCACAACCGGTTGGTCCATGAACTGGGCTTGCATGACGCTCGCAAACTCAGACATGGTCGCATTGCGAATCAGGAACCCACGCTGCGGTTGGCCGCCGAAACCCGGAATAGGAACGTTGGCGTTCGGTTCCTTTTTGATTTTCTCGCCGCCTTTGGCCACCGTGATGGCGTATGCGGAAAGCTCTTTCTTTTCATGATGGAATTGAAGCGAAAAGCGGTCCGCAAGCAGCTTCTGCAGCATCATTTGCAATTGCTTGACGGTTGGCATGCCGGGCGTATCCGGCTTCGCCGAGATGTCGAATTTATCGGAATCACACCAGGCCGGCGCACCTACGATCTGCTTGGGATGAACGTCATACGCGAATTTGATCAGATCAAACAGCGTGGTGTTCAGGGTATTCAGCATGCCGCTCCTGTTCACCGTTATTCCCAAGCCGCGGCGATTCGGATCGGACGGTTTGATGGTCGCCACTTCGAACTCCGGCTTGGCATTCGGATCCATCATCTTCGGCGGAGGCGGCGGTTCGGGAATGCTCCATGCAGTCTCGGGTGTGGCGCGACTCAGGGTCAATGGTACTGGCATGCCCTGCGTCCATGTACCGGTAATCGTCTTTCCATCAGGGCTGAGTTTGCCTTCATAGGTACCGTTCAGCTGGGCAAAGGTCATCCTCAGATTCGAACCACTCGCGGTTACCGTATCGCTCGAAATTGGTGGCGCACCCTGATCGATGCTGTAAAGCTGAGCGGCCAATTTGTCAGTTTCCGTCGTGTTGATTTTGATCACAACTCGTAGCTCGCCCTTCGGCGCTTGTGGGGCTTTAAGGGCGCCTTGCCATGTACCTGTGAATGTCTGGGCCGACAAAACACTTGCGCCCAGAGTAGCCAGTGCGAACGCGCGTGTGATGAGCTTTTTCATTTGATACCTCCTGCGTTCTGCGGTCTCGGCTAATGCGAGCCTGTGCGGAACAGTTTCGTCCTGTGCCGCATCGCATGGTTCACGCGCGCATCGGAATTCTGAAACGTCTAGCGTGGCGCACCGGCGTTAACATTATTTCGTATGCGCGATGACGACGCGAACGGCGACGGACGGGATTCCCGGAATACTACAGAACCGATCGACCCGAACGAGCGCTCCGCGGAGCGCCAGATGCGCATCGACGAGATTCGGCGGCGCGTGCGTGACGGCACTTATCAAATTGATGCGAGCGCGTTAAGTAAGAAGCTCATCGAGAAAGGCATCTTGCGTTAATCTGCCGGTTGGGCGAGCAGTGCGAACCCTGCCGGGCCCGTAACAAAACACCGCTCTCGCTCTGCTGCGACGCTTGCGATTCGTTCAACAACGTGCGCCTGAAAGGCGGGATCGAACCACGCGAGCTCGCCGTTTCGTTTCGCAATTTCCGTTGCTATGGCCCGTGTCGTCGCCCCTCGGGGCTTCGTGCCGCGCACATGCAACGGATCGCCAATCAGATCTCGCTCGGATGCGTCAAGCGCCGTCTCGGCGAGGCGTTCCGGATTCGATGGAAGCAAAGGCGCGAGCGTCGCATACACTTCAAGCCCGGCCTTGCGCAGGCATTCGATGACGCGGAGCCGTTCGTGATTCGATTCGCAGTGCGGCTCATAACGGCGGCGCACGTCCTCGCGATCTGTTGTCACGGAGAAACTGATTCGCAGCTTCGTCACGCTCGCGAGTTCCTGCAGTAAATCGATATCGCGCAGAATCAGCGGCCCCCGCGTCTGAATCACGAATACGCGCGGCGGGCGCGACGCCACAGCACGCAACAAGGCCGGCATAAGTGCGCGATCTCGCTCCGCTGGCTGATACGGGTCCACCAGCGGCGAGCAGTAAATGCGCTGATCGCGATCTAACTCGCGTGCCGCCAGTTCCGGAGCGTTGATCTTCACCGTCGTGAACTGTCCCCAGCGTTTCCAGTCCTCCGGCTTCAGACCTCCGTAAATGCCCATCGTCGGCACGTAGCAGTATGTGCAACCGTAGGTGCAGTTGCGCGCGGGCGTGAGCGAGTGCGTAAATCCCGCTTCCTTCAGAAACCCGGAGACGCGCGTCAAAATGGACGACGCGCTTGTTTCATAGACGGGCCACACCGGCTACGTTTCGGAAAAGCGCGGCGAGACAGGAGCGAGATTTTCGATCTGTTGCGCGGCGATCTGTGCGATATCGAGTAGCTGCGGAGGGTTCGGCGATGCTGCCGGCAGCGCGTCGCGGAACATGCTGTTGCAGAACGGGCACGCCGCGGCCACGGTTTGCGCTCCGGTTGCCGCCAGTTCTTTCGCGCGCGTGAGATTCACGCGCTGTCCTGTTTCCTCGCCGAGAAAAACGAGGCCGCCCCCCGCCCCACAACAGAACGACCGCTGCCGTGAGCGTGGCGGATTAACGACAAAACCAGCCTTGGCCACGATCTCGCGCGGCTCGTCGTAGATGCCTCGATATCGCCCTAAGTAGCACGGGTCATGGAAGACAATCTGCTGCACCGGCCGGCTCTGCGGAATCTGAGCGGCGTGGCGCGCTAGAAACTCGCTGTGATGTTCGATCTCGACACTTGCGCCGAACTCGCGCCAATCCTCCTGAATAGTCCGGACGCAGTGCGGACAAATCGAGACCATCTTCTTCACCTTCGATTGAGCGATGGATTGCAGATTGGTCTCCGCAAGTTGCCCAAAGACGAGATCGTTGCCGAGGCGGCGGGCCGGGTCGCCGGTGCAGCGTTCTTTCTTAAGCACGCCGAATGAAGTGCCGAGATGTTTCATCACACTCACAAAAGCAGTCACGATCTCGCGCCCGCGCGGATCGTACGCGCCCATACAACCAAGCCACAAACAGTAATCCTGTGTCCCGTCGAATATCGGCAGCCCCTGTTTCGTGATGAACTTGTCGCGCTCCGACTGCGAGAATCCCATTGCGTTGCCGTTACGTTCGAGGTTCAAGAAGAGCTTCGTTCCGTATTCGTCTTCCCAGGTTCCGGTATTCACCGCACCGCGCCGCATCCCGATGATCATCGGCAAGTGCTGTATCCCGACTGGGCATTGATACTCGCAAGAGCCGCAGGTCGTGCATTGAAATACCGCCGTTTGAGACACGGTCGCTTTCAGAATGGGCGTCTCGTTCTCGTTTCCGTACTCATTTAAATAGGCGCGGACTCCGAGTGCGATCAGCTTCGGGTTGAGTTCCTTGCCTGTATTGCTAGC
>JAFAQG010000992.1 GCA_019246575.1 Acidobacteriaceae bacterium | reverse complement strand
ACCATGGCGGAACCAGTCCTGGATGTGCTTTTTATCTCAGTTACCCACTGATTCAAAGCAATCGCCTGCTCTATTTTTCTTGTGACGAGTTGCTCAACTTCTGGCGCCGATGTTCCCTGCCACGGAACGATGATCAATGCCTGGCGCACCGGAATGTCCGGGTCCTTGCGTTGCGGCATATTGTTCAGCCCGTAAATTCCCCACAAGAGTGCAACGGCAAGCGCGACCCATGCCACGTGCCGCTGCTCAACAAAGAAGCGAGCCAGGTTCTGCTTTTTATCGATGGACGAATCGTTATGTGCGTGTGCCATTTCTCTCGCCTCTTAGTTGATAACCCGGACTAGAGTTCCATCAGCAAGTTGGTTTGTCCGGTTTACTATGATTCGTTCTCCAGGGAAGAGGCCCTCATTGATGACGACCGACTTACCGAACGCCTCCCCGATTCGCACGCTCCTTAGGTGAGCAAACTGCTTACCTTCCTGTTCTTGAATGGTAAAAACCGAATAGTTGTTCGATCCGGATTCCGCCGTGATTAAAGCGGTCAGCGGTACCAGGGGAACAGTCTGGGGACTCGCCTGATCGATGCGGACCGTGGCGATCATGCCTACTCTCAGTGAGCGATCTGCATTAGGTAGCGTCACCTCGATATTGAAAATGCGTGATTGACGATTGGCGGACGCAGCAATTTCCGTGATTCGGCCCGTGAAGGTCCGGCCTAAACCCTCAACTTCCACGGGAGCAGAAGCTCCCATTCTGAAGTGCGTCAGCATGCTGTCGGGAACTCCGAAAGTTACCTTCACCACGCGCGTGTCGTCCAGTGTAAACGCAAGCGTACCTGCGGCGACCAAGCTGCCGCGTTCCACACTCTTTTCAACGATGACTCCGGGCATAGGCGTCACCAGGTTTGTATCTCCCAAGCCGATGCGCGCCGAGGAAATTTGTGCTTGCGCTTGATGTAACTGCCCTTGGTGTGCCTCGATTTGGCGTACCGCGGCCTGAACCGCCGCAGTTGCGGCGTCGTGATGCGCCACTGCTGCGTCATAGTCCGGACGAGTCATAGCCTTCACGGCATAGAGGGCTTGTGCGCGTTCAAAATCCTGATCCGCTTTAATCTGGTCGGCCTTGGCCTGATCGAGTTGCGCTTGGGACGCCTGGAGGGTGCCTTGCGTCGATTGCTCCTGGCCCACAGCTGTGTTTAGCATTGCTTCGTAGTCGTTCCGTCGCAGGTGTGCTAAGACGGTTCCGCCGGGAATTTCGTCGCCAACCTGTATATCGCGCAGCCGTCCATCAGCGCCCTTCACTTGATGAAGGGCGGCGATATAGCCCGATTCCTTGAAGGCCATTTGAACTTCCGTGTCTGGCCGAATCTCGCCCGAATACCGCCACGCGGGCCGGACCTCCTGAGTGGCTACAATCTCGACATTGACAGGAACAGGCTCCGGTCCAGCCGCCTGTTCTTTGGTGCAGCCGGCCAAAGCCAGAACGGCGGCAACGCTGAAAATGCCCGCTAAAATACGCATTATTGTTCTCCCATTGCTTTTTTCAAATCCGCCCTAGCTTTCCAGAACGCCGCGAGAGCTTCTTGGTGTTCGGAATCGGCGGACGTCAAGTCGGACTGCGCTCGAAATAAAACTTTCGTTAAAACCGCTTCCCGCCTCACCTGCTCCTGAGTTTCTTTCAGCTTCTGCCGGGCCGCACGTTCGGTTGCATCACTGAGCTGCAGTTGCCGGCGAGTGTTTTCCAACTGGCGCCATGCATTTCTTACCTCGAGAAGAACGGCTCGCTCGGTGGCATTTACGGCAACTTTGGCCTGCTCTTCTTTCACCCGCTTCTCCGCCCACTCGTATCTTCTTCGCCCCCAGTCCCACGGTTCCCAACTGAGTTGAAGACCCGCTACCGCGATGTTGCTTGGCAAAGCGTTCTGTAAATTCGCTGTCGTGTAGTAATTGAATGCCAGGCTCACGTCAGGAATGTATTCGGCCTTCTTGGCGCGCGCGTCGTAATACGCTTGGTCCACCTGCAGCTTCGCTTTCTTCAACTCCGGCCGGTTTTGAAGTGCGTGGGCCTCCAGCGCCGCGGGTGCGTCCAGTTCGGCATCGGCGGCATCAAGGGCTGCAACGCGAAACACTGTATGTATATCGCGACCCATCAGGTCGTTCAGTCTTTCACTGGCGCTCGCGACTTGGTCCTTTGAGTCACTTACGGCATTCTGCGTTTTTAAGAGCTGAGCATCCGCGCCCAGCAAATCGGATTCGAGAACTGTTTCGCGCTTCAGGCTCTCGCTCGCTAGCCGCTTCGATTCTTTGTAAAAGGGAAGCGACGCTTCGAGACTCTCGAACGCGCTCTGCGCCTGTACAACGGCGTAGTAGGCACGCCGGACCTGATCGATGATTTCCAAGCGTGTTTTCTCCTGATCTTGGCGCGTAGCTTGCAAACCAAGCGAAAGCGCTTTCAACTGCAGATGTATCCGGTACTCCGTTGAGAGTGGCTGGGAGATAGAGGCAAATAGCATCCCCGCCGGTTTTCGCGCAATGTTGATGGTTTGATTGGTTGCTGGAATCGGACCCGTCGCAGGGTAGACCCCGAGCGAGCCTTTTTCAAACGTGACCGACGGCTTTGTTAATAGCTGCCCACCGATCGCGTTGACCTGCGTGTTCGCGAAGCGCTTGGTTTTGTTCGCCGCTAGATCGTCAGCCGCCCGGAGCGTGTCCAGGGTAGCAGTCTTGAGGGAACTATTTTTCGCAAGGGCTTGTTGAATTGCTTCGTCAAGCGTCAGTTCTGGCAGGCTCGATTCCTGCGCAAACGCCGGTGCCCCTGTAACAACCAGTGCGACGACAAACTGAAGAAGTCTCGCTTGAGTCCTAGTGCTCATCATTCACCTGCCTTGTACCTGATCCTTGCTGATTCGGTTTTTCTTTCGACAGCTTTGCCCCGCGTAGCCCGATGTGCTCTCGCAGTCCAGTGCGCGCCTTGAAAAGAGATTCTTGTTGACAAACTCAGGGCGAAATGATCGGGCGCGTGCTCTGCATTTACACTTCGCTCGATCATCTTGACGTCGACTGCCGTTGGGGGGATAAGGTTCGACGTAGCGATCGTATTCACGGAGTGTTTCGACCACGTCCTCTACACGTGCTCCGCGGACAAAC
>JAFAQG010000940.1 GCA_019246575.1 Acidobacteriaceae bacterium | reverse complement strand
TTGCGCCATACTCCGCCGCCATAGCCACTCAATAGGCCGCTTTTGTTGATGACGCGGTGACATGGGATCACGATTGAAACCCGATTGCGCCCATTTGCAGCTCCTACGGCCCGCGATGCGCCGGGCGCCCCGACGGCCGCAGCGATCTCCTCATAAGAGCGCGTCTCACCGTAGGGGATTTTGAGCAACTCGTTCCAAACACGCTCCTCAAACGGTGTGCCTGGATAGACCAGCGGAAGGGTAAAACTTGTAAGCTGCGCTGCGAAATAACGCGCCAGCTCGTCTTTCAATTGCTCCAGATGTTCGTTTGTGCCTGGGACTACAGTGCAGCGGAAACGCTTGCGTGTTGTTACGAACTGTGATTCGAGCTTGCGACGATCAGTGAATTCGAGTAAACAGACTCCATCGCGAGTCGCTCCAGCAACCATTGGGCCAAGAGGCGTCTCCATCCATGTCGCCAAAACACAGTCACGATTACGCGTGCGCACCGGCGGATCACCAAAAATTCGGCGGAATGCGTCTCGAAAACCGCTGTGCGACTCGTATCCGCTTCCCCCGATTACGTCATCGAGCGTCACGCCATTGCGAATGGATTCGAGCGCACCCGCCATCCGCTGGGCACGGCAATAAGACTGGAACGTGATGCCGTAGTTCTGCATGAAATAGCGGCGGGCGCGTACGGGATCAATGCCGAGGCGCCGGATATCCTCTTCGCGGATCCGGCGCACCGAAGCGTCTTCAGCCAATTGAAACAACGGCCGCGTCCAGTCAGGCGGTGCGCCATTCGCCTGCATAGGAGAACATCGCTTGCAAGGGCGATATCCAGACGCCAGCGCCTCGCGCGCACTTGGGAAGAATTCGACGTTTTCGGCATTTGGGCGCCGCGAAGGACAGGACGGCATGCAAAACACCCCGGTCGTTCGAACTGCTGTGAAAAAGAGGCCGTTATAGGAGGAGTCTTTTAGAAAGAACGCACGCTCCATCTCGGTTCGCGAGGGCAATGTAATCATGTCGAAATTATAAGGATGACAGAGAAAGGGCCGCCACCGCAAAAACGACACTGAATTCTGAGTGCCTGAGCCCGAATTAGACGCGCCCGCCTCCGCGGGTCAGATAGTAATGAACCGCTGGCGTAACAATGAGCGACAGCACCATCGATGCAAGAATTCCTCCGATTACGGCAATCGCGAGCGGTTGCAACATTTGTGATCCTGCCCCAATAGCCAGAGATAGCGGAATCATTCCCGCGACTGTGGCCATTGCCGTCATGATGATCGGCCGCAGCCGTCGCTCGCCGGCCAGCAACATTGCATCGTATGCGGAGGACCCCTCAGCACGGAAGCGCTGATCGGCGTCGAGCAGCAGGATTCCATTCTTCGCGACAATGCCGATCACCATAATCAAGCCCATAAATGACGAGATGTTGAAAGTGGTGCCCGTGATCAGTAAGGCTATAAAAACGCCGGATGTGGACAGCAAAGCCGAGGCCAGAATCGCAGCGGGCGCGGCAAAAGTGCCGAACTCGAACAGCAGCACCGTAAACACAAGCACCACCGCGAGAGCGAGCACAAACAAAAGATCACGAAAAGAGCGCTGCTGCTCCTCGTACGTACCGCCGTATACTACACGAATGGCCGCCGGAATGCGAAGCGTGGCTACTGCTCGTTGCACGGCCGCGATTCCCTTCCCCAGACTTACGCCCTCGAAACGGCCGGTTACAGCAACATCCCTTTGAAGATTTTCTCGCAGGATCTCCGTCTGGCCTGCTTCGTTTGAAATATCCGCAAGCGATCCGAGCGTCGCCGTTTTGCCAGTGGAGCTCGTGAGAAGAGTGTTCTCGATTGCATCGAGCGAAGCCCTTGTGCCGGGGGGAAATCGCACGCGCATTGTGTACGGCCGGTTGTTGATCACAACCGGCGTGGGGGCCGGCTCGCCTTGCAGAATCGCGCTCGCATCGAGCTCTACTTCCTGCGGCGTGAATCCTGCTCGTGCCGCGACAACCGGATCTACTTTCATGATTAACGCCGGCCCGCTGATCGTGTTCTCGATTCCGTTCTTGACATCGGTGACGCCTTGAATCGTTTTGATCTTGTCCGCCACCTTGGGCGCCCACTGGGCAAGTAAGTCAGGGTTCTCCGAAAATAGCTTGATCTGAATCGGCTCGGGCGAACTGGTCAGGTCGCCGATCATATCCTGCAGCAATTGGATAAACTCCGTATCTAGTTGCGGGTACTGCTTGTTAACCTTTTCGCGAACGTCGGACATCACCTCGTCGATTCCGCGATCGCGGTTGCGCTTCAATTTCACTGAAATATCGCCGTTGTTCGCTTCCGTTACAGCCGCGAGCCCAAGCTGCAAGCCGGTTCGCCGCGACGTGCTCTCTACTTCCGGAATGGACGCTAGAATCTTTTCGACACCGCTCAGCACTCGATTTGTATCATCGAGCGACGAACCCGCGGGCATCAAGTAATCCAAAATGAAACCCCCTTCGTCCATCGCCGGAAGCAGATCAGTACCGAGGAGCCGGTAGCAGAAAAACGATGCAACTATCAGTAGGACGCACGCGGCCGCAAGCGGAAACGGATGCGCGAGCACGAATTTCAGGGCTCGATCATATGCACGCGTGAGTCTCCCCATGAAGCCGGCGCTTGCCACATGCCCATGTGTATCCGCGGAGGAGAGCACATGAGCGGCTGGCCGCCTTCGCAACAGGTAGTGACTCAAGGTAGGTGTCCACGTGAGCGCGAGCGCTAGCGAAGTTAGAAGTGCCGTCCCGACAGTGAGCGCGAGCGCGCGAAAGAACGTGCCGGTCACGCCGGTGATGCTGATCAGCGGCAGAAAAACTACAATTGGCGTAATTGTCGAACCGATGAGCGGAACACGAATTTCGCGGAGCGCGCTGCGAATCGCTTCGCCTCGTGTCTGACCCGAATCGCGATGCAGCACAATATTCTCGACCACTACAATCGCGTCATCAATGACGAGACCAACTGCTGCCGCAAGCCCGCCCAGGGTCATCAAGTTGAAACTCTCGCCAAGCAGGCGGA
>JAFAQG010000839.1 GCA_019246575.1 Acidobacteriaceae bacterium | reverse complement strand
CCCGCCGTTCGCACGAGATACGTGAGGAATGGGTTCTTAGACTGGACTGCAGGAGTGAACAGAATCGGCTCGTTGGGAGTGTCCAGACCGGTGTCGGCGCTATCCCCGACCACGCCCACAATTTCACGGAACGGCTGCGTGGGCGAAAACGTAAACTTCACGCGCTTGCCGATCGGATCTTCCCCCGGCAGATTTCGTTTCAGCCAGGCCTGATTGACGATCACGCGCGGTAGCCCCGAAGCCGTGTCATCGATATCGTTGAAGGATCGCCCCGTCACCAGCGGAATTCCCATCAACGAGAAGTAATCAGCCGAGATGGTGCGAATATCGCACTCGTGATCCTGGCCCGCGGGAGTGGGGCGGCCTTCCACTACGAATCGGATGGTGTTCCCACCGCCCGTCAGCGGGACCACGCTTGTGGAGACCACACCCGTCACGCCGGGAATAGCCCGAATCCGACCCCGAAAATCACGATCGAACCGGACGATATCGGCGGGTTTCGGGTAGTTGTTCGGCGAAAGAAAGACCGAGAACGTCAGCAGCCGCTGCGGGTTGAATCCCGGATTTCGGCTCAGCAGCGCCTCCAGGCTCTTCACCATTAGGCCCGCGCCCACCAGCAGCACCAGTGAAAACGCGATCTCCGCGATTACCAGCGCCTGCCGCAACGGGGCGCGAACTCCCGCGCTCGAGCCCCGGCTCTCATCCTGCAGCGTCGCGCCCAAATTTCGGTTCGAGATCTCGATTGTCGGCGCCAGCCCGAACGCGATTCCCGTTACGATCGTGGTGCCCAGGAGAAACGCCAGCACTGTGGGATCCGCGTGCGCGTCGCGCAGGAACGGCATCGAATTCAGCAGCGGCTCCGGTATCGCAGTTATCAGCAGTATCGTGCCGTATCGCGCGATCGCTAAACCTACCGCGGCGCCCGCGGAGGCCAGCATCAGGCTCTCGCACAAAAGCTGCGCTATTAACCGGCCACGCCCCGCGCCCAGAGCCGTTCGAATCGCGAACTCCCGCCTGCGTCGCGTCGAGCGCGCCATCAGCAGAGTGGCCACATTCGCGCATGCGATTAGCAGCACAAACCCCACCGCCCCGAACAGCACCAGCGCCAGCGAGCGGATTCTTCCCACTATGCGATCGCGCAGCGGAGCCACAATCACACTGGTCGCCCCGTTCTGTTGCGGATACGCCGCTGCCAACCGTGTACTGATCAGCCTGATCTCCGCCTGGGCCTGCGCCAAGCTGGACCCCCGAGCCAGGCGTCCTACGGGGCGTATCCAGCGCAGACTGCGCCGCGTTGCCATATCGCCGCTGATGTGCAGCGGCACCCAAATCTGCACGTTGCCGCGTGGCGCGAACTCAAACTCTCGCGGCAGCACACCCACTATGGTTACGATGTTTGAGTCAAGTTGAATCGAGCGCCCTACGACGGCCGGATCGCCGCCGAAGCGGCTCTTCCAGAAACTATGCATCAGAATCGCGACATGCGGCCCAGCCGCCTCGTCCTCACCGGTGTGGAAATCGCGTCCGAGCTGCGGGTTGACCCCCAGAACGGAAAAGAAATTGGGCGTCACCTGCACGGCAAAAACGCTCTCCGGCTCGCCGACGCCGCGCAGAGTGAAACCGTCGCCGGAGAATCCCCCGAGCGACTCGAAACTCTTCGACTGTGCCCGCCAATCCAGCAAATCCGGGTACGAGGCGTTCCAGGTACTCATTGCCAGCCGGTCCGTCAGCTGCCGCTCGTGGCGCACTTCGCCGAGAGTGATCAGGCGGTCCGGCTGCCTATAAGGGAGCGGGCGCAGCAAAGCCGCTTGTACCACTGAAAAAATCGCCGTGTTCGATCCGATCCCCAGTGCCAGAGTCAGAACGGCAACCGCCGTGAACGCGGGCGCCTGCCGAAGCGTGCGCAGGCCATAACGTATGTCTTGCGAGAGGTTCTCGATAAAGTTCACACCGCGCATATCGCGACACTCCTCCTGATGCTGCGTCAGGTCTCCGATAACCCGCAGTGCAGCCCTGCGGGCTTCGTCCGGCCGCATTCCGTTAACGATGTTCTCTTCGATCTGCTGATCCAAATGGAAGCGCAGTTCCGACTCCAGTTCGCGTTCTACCTGGTGGCGGCGGAATATCGAGCGGAGGCGCAGGTGGATTTTCTGAACAGCCCGCACTTCAAACCTCCTGGACCACGAGGTTGATCCCCTCCGACAGCCGCGCCCAGGTTGCCAGTTCCCTCTTCATCTGGCCCCGGCCTGCACGCGTGAGGGAGTAGAACTTTGCCATTCGGCCGGTTTCGGTGGGTCGCCATTCCGCCTTGATCCAACCTTGCTGCTCCAGGCGGTGCAGAGCCGGATATAACGAGCCCTGCTGGATCTGGAGGGTTTCTCTTGAAACCTGCTGGATTCGTTTGGCGATCGCCCAACCGTGTTTGGGTTCGAGCGAGATCGTCTTGAGGATCAATAGGTCCAGAGTTCCCTGCACCAGATCGGTAGATTTAGCCATACACCTAGATTATCCACAATTGTAGACGATCATGGCATCAGCGGTCGCGGACTTGATCACTCCTCACATGTGCCAGGCTCACCTGCGATCCAGCGCAACAAAAGCAAACTACAATCGTCGGAGGGGTTCGGGGCATGTTTATGCAGGGCGGCAGCTACCCGAGCGAACACTGTGGATAGCCGCTCTTTCGCGTTCTCGATAATGATTTTCTCGAGTTGGGCAGATCCGAATTCAATGCCAGTCCTGCTTTCCGCCTCCAAAATCCCGTCAGTGCTAATCGCCAGAATGTCTCCCGCGGCCAATCTGATCGTTTCCGAGACGTATGTAGATGGGAAGAGCCCCAGCGGAAATTGCGCTATGTGCAAGGCCGAAATGGATCGTGTGCAAGGGGAGTAGTGAAAAATGGGGCCATGGCCGGCAGTAGAGAAGAAGACCTGACCGTCTGGGCGCGCGCTGATGCACGCCGCTGTCGCAAACGCGTTCGGCTCCTTGACGGAGGGCAGGGCGCGATTTAAAGCATCGAGAAGCGCGCCAGGATCAAGCGCGCCATCGCCTTGCGTGGCGAACAGGCGCACGGCCATCTTGATCATGCCCATCATGGTTCCCGCGGCAATACCGTGCCCCGACACATCAGCCACATAAGCCGTGAGACCTAGC
>JAFAQG010001058.1 GCA_019246575.1 Acidobacteriaceae bacterium | reverse complement strand
GTGCGTAGCCGGTTCGGCCGCTTGCATCACGGTCATAAATATTTCCTTTCTAGGCGTTCGCGATGGTCATGCCGCATGAGCTCGCTCCGTAAAGATCTGCACATACTCGCAGTAACGGCGTGCTATTTCTTTGACTGCGCTTGCCCGAGACATCTTATTCGCACGCCAGTTCACCAGTGGCTACCAAAAGCTCGTCCGTCATACTGCGAAACCGATGAACCCGGGAACGGTCGAAGCGACTCTCAGCCACTGGTGAACTTTTGTATCGTCCTCGCCGCGTCCGAGAATGATGCAGCCGACTCTGTCGCGGCCGCCGTGCCGTGCCGCCGCAACGACCTTCTCACAGTCTTCGCGGCGGTCAAGTCCCTCAATTTTCCAAACGTCCGGTTCGACACCCGCGTCCTGCAGACGCCGGATTGCCCCAACCATGAGTTCGGGACGGAGCTCCAGGTCATAGGTTCGTGTATCCCCGTTCAGCCGCTCGAGTTGCCGTTTCTCTGGCGGAACCAGAAGCTCAAACATGAGGCGGGATTGGCTCTTTTCACGCAGGTAGTCCGACAGCTTTTCGAGACGCGCTGCTTGCCGCGCGTTCAGTGCGTTGTCGCCTTCGGGGTTGAACCGCACCAGAACTTTGCAAAATGTGGGCTGAAACTGCTCGATATGCTGCGCGAAATCTTCCCCGTACTCGAAATCGAATTCGTCTTGACCGCTCTTTTCGGCAGGACAGGCGGTCATGTAGCCGTGTGCGATGGCGTTGCGAAGAATCGCCGCTCCGAATTGCTCGTCTACAAGAATGCCGGCTCTCTCTTCCGGCACGCCGCATTCGAGAGCTGCCCTGAACGCATCGTAGATGACCTCCTTCGTGGCAGCAATTTGGGTACTCTGGTCCGGGCCGAGCGCACCGGTCCAGCCGAACATCTTTGCCTGGAACGAGCCTCGATGATCGAACGGCAAAATGTAGAGCGGCTTATCAAAACCTATCGTGTTCATAGACTCTCCATGAATCTGGTGTTGTAAGTGACTTAGGCAACCGCGGTCAGCGGCTCGCGCTTCGCCTCGATCGCATCCATCAATTCCTTCCATGACTGGACGAAGGCCTGCGCCCCTTCCTCCTGAAGTTGCGCGCCAAGAGCATCGATGTCGATGCCGGCATTGGCGAACTCGGCCAGCACTTCTTCGCAATCGCCGCCGTCGGCTGGAAGCAGTGGACCAATCTCGCCGTGGTCGGCAAGCGCCAGGAGCGTTTTCTCCGGCATCGTATTCACCGTGAATGGCGCCGCCAAACTCTTGATGTAGAGCACATCCGATGCGTGTGGATCTTTGGTTCCCGTGCTGGCCCACAATAGGCGCTGCGGCCGGGCGCCTAGATTGAAAACCCCCTGCCAGCGTGGCGAGTTCAGCAGTTCGCGATACGCCCGATACAGGCGCATCGCAATTGCAATTCCGAGCCGGTTCCGAAGCTGTTCAGGCACCTTGCCCGCCACTGCGGCGTCCCAGCGGCTGATGAAGACCGATGCGACGGAATCAATGTTAGGCTTCAGTCCAGCGCGAATCCGACGCTCAATACCACGTAAGAACGCTTCCGCCGCCGCAAGATATTGTTCACGCGAGAATAGCAGCGTGACATTAACGGGTATCCCCTTAAAGATCGCTTCCTCAATGGCAAACAGGCTCTCTTGCGTGCCCGGGATCTTTATAAATACGTTGTGTACACCTGCGCGGACTGAAAGCTCTTCGGCCGCGATTTGAGTTCTGACCGCATCGTGCGCTAGTAACGGCGACACTTCAAGCGATACCCAGCCGTCCAGTCCTTTCGTTCTCTCATGGACATTTTGAAATAGAGCGGCGGCGCGCCTGAGATCCTGAAGAGCCAATTCAAAAAAAACGCGGTCGGTTGTTTTGCCCTGAGCGTTCCCGTCGCGAATGTCGTCGTCGTAGGCCGAGCTGTTCTTAATGGCGCGATCGAATATAGTGGGGTTCGAGGTCAGGCCTGTCACCGAGAGCTCGTTTATGTATCCTTCGAGCGTCCCGCTGTCGAGCATTTCGCGGGTTATATTGTCGAGCCAGATACTCTGGCCTAAATCGTGGAGTTTCTGTGTAGCTTCCATTTTTGTTGATCAACTTAGGAAGCAAGTCCCACCAACGTCTCTTTCGCAGCGACACCCAAAGCACTGGATCTATTGGCGGCTTTTGTCAAGTCCTGGAGTATCGTAAACCCTACGTCGGACAGCATCGCTTCGGTGCATCGCCAACACCAGTTCCCTTCGCTGGTGCCAGGTACATTCATGCGGGCGTCCGCTCCGAGGTTCAAGACATCTTGTAGCGGAGCAATCGCCAAAGCAGCAGGCGATTCCCACGCGAGTTGCATCAGCACCGCCGCCGCTTCACTACTTTCGCCGGCGCGCCGGCCAACATAGTTCCATAGGTTTTCCTTCTGATTGGCACTCAGAGTCTCGTACCAGCCCCGAGTCGTATTGTTGTCGTGAGTACCCGTGTAAGCAACCATATTGTGCGAGTAATTGTGCGGCAAATACGGATTCTGCCGGTCACCATCGAATGCAAACTGCAGCACTCGCGTGCCAGGAATTTGATATCGATCGCGCAACGCCGCTACGTCCGCCGTGATAGTGCCGAGGTCCTCGGCTATAAACGGCAAGTACCCCAATTCGCGGTGTAGCGTGTCGAATAAATCGGCGCCCGGACCAGGCACCCAGCTTCCGATTTC
>JAFAQG010001026.1 GCA_019246575.1 Acidobacteriaceae bacterium | reverse complement strand
ACCGTGATAGGGCCGCAGAAACACGGAATCGTAGGCATTCGAGCCGAGGATTGCGGTAGGGCTCAACCTGACTTTTGTCGGGTCCTGGTTTTGCGGCAGATAATCAGCGCCGTACGGAATCGCATTTAGCGGGTAATTATAGAGCAGGTGCCGGCCGAGTGTGCCGACGTATGAGGTATCGAGAACCATCGAGAAAGGCAGCGCGGCTTCGATTCCGGCGCTGTACTTATATGAGGTCGGAATGCCGCCGCCGTACGCAATTGCACCGCCCGCGACGCCAGAGAGGCTAGGAGCTCCGATGATAGCGGCCGAGGGGTTCAACTGGTTTACCAACCCATTGACAACGGTTGTTTGCAGAGCCTCGGGCGGATTGCCAATCAAAGAAAAGATTTCGTTCAGTTGGTAACGGTCGTACATCACGCCGCCGCCTGCCCGGAAAACCAGGTTATGACGCCCAGTAAGATCGATCGCGACGCCGAGCCGCGGCCCCAGTCTGATACCGCCCGGGTCCATGAGATATTTATTGATCCCCTGACCGGCCTGGCGGATTCCATTAGTAAGTGGACCCGTATTGGGGATGATTGTTCCGATGTAAGCAGCAGGGAGGGTGACGCTCGGGTTTCTAGGATCGACTGCGACACGGACGTTACTTGACGTTAGAGCCGGCTGATAAAGGAGCGGCGTCTGGCTCGGATTGTAGAGGTTCGGAAGAAAATTCGAAGTCTGCAGTTCCTGATCATACGCGGGCTGGATCCAGTAAGCACGCAATCCGTAATCCAAGGTGACGCGGGACGTAATTTTCCAGGTATCCTGCCCGTAAAACTCGACGTTGCTAAAGCGGTAATGCCCGGTGAGCAGATGAGTGGCCTGTGTAAACGAGCTATATACGCCCACTGCCGCATTGGCAAAGCCAAAGTTCGTGTCGAAAGGATTCGAAGCGGAATCGCCGAAGTCGTAGACGCCCTCGCTCTCGAGGAACGCGGTCTGATCCTTGCGATCACGGTGCACATAGATGCCGGCCTTCACCAGATGATTGTTGTGGACGGAGCTGAAGTTGTCCACCCATTCGAGGATGGTGACCGGACCGGACCATGGCGCATATGCGCCGTTGGATCCGACCCCGACGTACTTTAGTGTCGGCGAAGTTCCGATGCGAGTTCCGCTGAAGCCGAAGTTCGGGATGTAACCGGCCGCTTGCGGGAACAGCGTCGGCAGATTGATGCCGGTTGCAGAGTTCGAGATCGCAGATGGATTATCCGGAAAAATTCTGTTCTGGTGGTAATTGACTGCGAACGATGCCTCGTTCGTCATAGCCGGGCTGATAATACGCGTGGCATTGAGCGTCGACATGAAGCCTGGATGTCTGAAGCTAACCGGTGTGATCGGGAAGTTCGGCATAATCTGGTAGCCTGCCGGAGATGCGTTAATGTCTACGACGTCCTGCGGGAGGTTGACCCAGGTTCCATAAATTCTCCACTTGTCCGTAGGATTGAAATCGAGGCGCAGGGTCTGTTCGTGCCGGGGAACGGTTCCCGAGGGCTGGTACACGTAATTAAAGCCGGTGTTCCCTGGGGCGTTCGGTAGTGGAAGCAGGTTGAGCAGCCTGATTCCGGGCATGTACAGGTTTTGCGCGGGAATGATGCCGTTCGGATACGGTTGGCGCGTGATGGGGTCGAGAATTCCGGGTGGTCTGGGGCAATTCGCCTTTGCGGGACCCGCGCTTGTCAAAGGACAGCCGTTTTTGTCCACGCTCTGCGAAAAATTACCTTGGCGTTCGAGAGCCGTTGGCATGTTGGTGCGGAATATCGAATTGCCGTTCGCATCCGCGGGGAATAACTGCCGCTGGTATTCATCGCTCCAGAAAAAGAACAGCTTGTCCTTATTCGTGTTGAACTTATTTGGAATGTAGATTGGCCCGCCGATCTGATAGCCGAGATAGTTCTGATGAAAGTAAGGTTTCGCGACGCCATCGCGATTGTTCCTCCAGGTATTCGCGTTCAGCGCCTTATCTCGGAAATACCAGTAAGTCATGCCGTGGAAATTATTCGTTCCACTCTTAGTCACGACGCTAATTTCCGCTCCTGAGCCGAAGCCGTACTGCGCCTGGTAATTGGCAGTAAGAACTTTGAACTCCTGTACGGCCTCCAGGCTGACGGTGACCAGCATGCGCCCATTTGCACCGTAGTCTGTATCAGTAACGCCATTCACCGTAAGGTGTTGCTGGTTGCCACGGGAGCCGTCGGCGTAGATGTTTCCTAACTCGTTTGTGTTGGTCGAAAAATCGCGGTCGGTTCGCACGCCGGGACTCAGTTGCAGTAGCCCTAAGTACGTGCGGCCTTTCACCTGTATGTTGTTCAATTGCTGGGAAACGATGGTGTCGCCTCGCTCGGCTGTCGCGGTATCGACTTGCTCGCCGCGAGAGATCACTTCGACCGACTGATTGAGCGTGCCGACCTCGAGTTTGATGGGCGGCACCGAAAGGACGCTGTTCGCCAGTAAAACGAGGCCGCGTTCCTCGTATTTCTTGAAGCCCTGGCTTTTGACGGTTATGGTGTAACGAGATGGAAGCGCTTGGGGGAACACGAAATTTCCGGCGGTATCGGTTTTGCCGGTGAGAGTCGTGTTTCTGTCGATATCGGTGGCGATGACGGTGGCGCCAGGTACGGCCGCGCCCTGCGGATCGACCACTGTGCCCGTAATCGAGCCGCTGGTTGTTTGGGCCGGGAGTGTTAAGGCGATGCCCAGTAAGAGCGCGGCGATTAGCGCGGCCCGGTCCAGACGAGAGAAACTACGGAGTTCGTAATTGAGTTGAATGTTTCCCAATTCGGTCACCTGTAAGCCGCGAGTGTATCGCCGATTGCATTGGATTACAAGTGAACTTTTTACCTGAGGCGTTGCGCTTAGCGGTACGGAATTCCCAGCGCATCCATGGCGCCCTTCATATAACCCACTGCGAATACCTTGCCGCCCATGGCGTATCCTGGAGAGTCGTTGGCTTCACCGTCAAGCGTAGGGGCGTGATCGGGCCTGATGGGACCTTCAAAGCCCGCCTCGTGATATACGCGCAGCATGTAAGCCAAGTCAGTGGGACCGTTGTCGTGAAAGGTCTCCTGGAAGTGTTCCCGAGTACCTTGGACATCCCTGAGGTGAACAAAAAAGATTTTCTTTTCTGTACACCACTCCCTCGCAAGAATCTCGATGTCTTCGCCCATCAAACGAAAATTAGCTTGGCAAAACGTGATGCCGTTGGCCGGGCTCTGGACGATGTTTAAGACGCGCCGAAAATCAGTAGCGCTGGTCAGAATGCGACCAATTCCGCGGAGCGGAGAGAGTGGCGGGTCGTCGGGATGCAAGGCCATCTGAATTCCCTCTTGCTCCGCGACGGGTATGACGGCTCTAAGAAAATATTCGAGGTTATCCCAGATTTTTTCTTCGCTGACTTCGCCCCATTCTGTGAGGCCCTGCTTTTGCGCTTTGGCGTTGTCGAACTCGGATAGCAGCGCGCCGCCGCGGCCAAGGACACTCGTGCTGGTGCGATACCAACCGATTCCGGCCATCCAGTTGTAGCAAATCATCGGGACGCCGATCTGCGCTAACGCGCGAATCACGGCGATATAGTTTTCGATCTCCTCGTCACGGCCCGGGAGACCGAGTTTGATCTTCTCGGCTCGAACGGGATGGCTTTCAACACCGCTAAAGCTCATACCGGCGCCGCGGAAATCCTCTTGGATGCTTCTTAACACCTCGACATACTTCATGCGCGGCACTTTGGCGAGTTCGGATGCCGTCTTTACGATGGCGTGCCTGATTCCGATCTGGCTCGCCAGGCGGATTTTGTGTTCCTCATCGCGGCCAAACAGCTCGGCCAGCTGCATGCCGCGTTCGCTCTGCTTCGTCACGGTCCGCCTCCACAGTCGGTGTTTCAGGGAACGGCCACGCGGATGGTATTGATCTCAAACGGCCGGAATCGCCAAGAGCGCTGATCGCCGCCTGAAGCTTCTTCGATCAGGTTCGCGGTCCGGAACGAGCGGCTAGAGCCGAGGAAGTTCAATGCAGTCTCGGCGCTCTCCCCAGTGATTTCAAAAGCGCGCACAACAACGTCGGCGCCACTCTCCGCCTTCTTGACGGCGCTGATTACAATGTCATCACGATCGAGCGCACAGAACGAACGTGTGGGCGGGAGCGTCTTGCGCGATAGCTCGTTTTCGGTATCGACGGGCAGCAGTGGATTGCTAGCCGCCATGCCGGCCTGCCACGAATGACCGGTTCTCCAATCGCCTTTCGATGACGTGATCGAGTAATGGAAGACATACGTACCGGCTTCGGGCTGCTGGTAAAGAACCGTGCGTCCGTCGCGAACAATATTGAGCGGATTGAAGCGCGTGCCGCGAAGCATGCCCACGCGGATTGCGGTGTCGGTAACGGTGACTAACTGACGATCAGTGCTAATCGTGACGCCCCAATCGGAGCTGCCAGTGAATACCCAGTCCTGGATCTGACGCCACGGCTTCCAGACCTCGGCCGAAACCTCGTCGGCGAAGTGCGGCGCAGTACCCGGCATAACGTCCGTAGTTGCAGCCGACCCGAAGGGGATTCCGTAGCGCACTTCGGACGCAGGCTGCATTCTGGGGAATACCTGCTCGAGTTTAACGAATGTGCCCGGCTTCCAATCGACAGTGCTTTCGAGATCGAGCTTCTTCAGATCGCGATAGAGAATGAATCGCTGCGTTATGGGAACATCGGCGATGTCACCGGTAATGCGAATA
>JAFAQG010001022.1 GCA_019246575.1 Acidobacteriaceae bacterium | reverse complement strand
GGACCCACGGGACTGGCCAAAGCCTTGCCGAAAAGCAATGATGACCATTAGTAAGGGTTCGTTTGGAAGAACGACGTATCCGCAATAGCCTTGCTGTGTCTACGCCCGCACGCGGCGGGAGAATCGTGGCCCTCGATGTTGTCCGGGGGCTTTGCCTTTCGGAGATGATGGTCGATCACGTTCCCCACAATATTGTGTGGCAATTCTTGACAGGCGCACCCGGCTTCTTCTCGGCAGCGGAAGGGTTCGTCTTCTTATCTGGATTTGTCGGATGTTGGACGGCGACTCGGGCGTTAAATCGCGGTCATTCGATGAACAGCATCTTTCGGCGATTTCACTCTCGCAATCTCATGCTCTATCGCATGTATCTGCTGCTGCTTACGATGGTGCTGTGGTTCGCAGTGCGGGGCGGCCCGCAATTCGATATATGGCGGCAGTTCTGCGACGTACGCGCCGGTGCGGTCCAGGTATGGCTGCGCGGTGCAATGCTTTTGCACCTGCCGGATTATCTCGACATATTCGCTATGTATGTTGTGTTTCTTACGGCGATGCCGGTCTTATTCAATCAGGTGCGGCTAGGGCGCATAAAGACGGTGCTGCTGGTGAGTCTTATTATCTGGGGCATTGCGCAAGTATGGGATCCCTCATGGTCTGGTTATCTCCTCTATAAAGCAGGTTATTTCAACGTGCTTGCCTGGCAATTTCTTTATACCCTCGGCGCCGTTTTGGGATACAAGGCAGCGAATGGAAAGATTACACATAGGCCCAGGTTCTATAGTTTTATCGTTTGTTTAGTCCTCGCCACACTGTTTTTTCTAACAAGGCATGTAGGTATTGCACAATATATCGGGCTGCGATTACCGGTTTTGGACTCTTCGAGTTTGGCGTACAAGCCGAAACTCGGTGTACTGCGCGTACTCAACTTTCTTGTCGTCGCGTACTGTGTCTGGTATGTTATGCTCCGCTTTGGCCAGCGCCTAAGCAGGAAGTACGCCTATCGTCAGTTCGCGCTTTTGGGCCAGCATTCGCTCCAGGTATTTTCGTGGTCCGTCGCAGTTACCTACATTTCGTTTCTGTCCGGCCGTACATGGATACATATTCGGCCCTCAGTGCAACTGTTGATTGTCGCACTCGTAGTTATGTCGCTTTGGATACCGGCACACCTGCATGCGCGATGGTCCAAATGGGTTCGGGAAAGCCGTAATACTCGTTCTATTTGTGAGTTGCCGCCTCAGGTTGTTGAGATCCGGTGTTACTCGCTCAGTTCACTTCGACGGGTATCCGGCGACGGCTCGCGAGTAACTCCGCAAGCGCACGGCAATCGCTGACCATCTCGGCGAACTGTACTGGATCGAGCGACTGATAGCCGTCCGAGAGCGCGTGCTCCGGAGAGGGATGCATTTCTACAATAAGGCCTGACGCCCCGGCCGCGATAGAAGCAAGCGCCATAGGCAGCACTTTGTCGCGCTTGCCGGTGCCGTGGCTCGGGTCGACGATGATCGGCAAATGGCTGACGTTCTGGACAGCGGGCACAACGCTTAGGTCTAGGGTGTTGCGCGTGTGATCGGCGAACGTTCGCACGCCGCGCTCGCAAAGAATGACGTTGTAGTTGCCTTCCGATAAGATGTACTCCGCTGCCATTAAGAACTCTTCGAGAGTCGAAGACATTCCCCGCTTCAAGAGCACCGGTTTCGCAGATCGTCCAACGCGTCGCAGCAGCGAGTAGTTCTGCATATTGCGCGCGCCGATCTGGATGCAATCGGCATACGTCTCAACCAGTTCGACTGTTTCCACGTCGATTGCTTCCGTCACAACTCCCAGGCCTGTTTCCTCACGAGCCTCGGCCAGATATCGCAGACCCTCTTCGCCAAGACCTTGGAAGCTGTAAGGCGAAGTGCGCGGCTTGTAAGCGCCGCCGCGTAGAAGCTGCCCGCCTGCAGCTTTCACCGCGTGCGCCGATTCGAGGATCTGCTGCCGGTTCTCGACCGAACACGGGCCTCCGCAGATGACGATCTCTTCGCCGCCTACGGGCACGCCATTGACTCTCACGATGGTGTTACGGGGTTTCGTCTCGCGGCTCACCAGTTTGTACGGCTTGGAAACGCGGATTGCTTCCGCAACACCCGGAAGATCTTCGAACTCGGCCGGATCGATCGGTCCACTGTTGCCCGTAACGCCGATCGCAGTCCTCTGCTCGCCCGGGATGATGTGCGGTTTGAAGCCCAGCGACTGAATGCGCTCGCAGACTCGCGCTATGTCACGCGCGCCGGCGTGAGCCTTCATGACAACTAACATGGTTGGAGCCCTTGCTCTTTAGGGTAGCGGAAGGGGCAGTATACAAGAGCCCTGGCGGGCTCTGTTGAAGGCGATCAGGTGCTCTTTGGCTTCAGGTAGCGATCAAACCAGTCGATTGTGCGGCGGATCGCATCGATCTGGTTTTCGCGTTTGACGAACCCATGTCCTTCATTTGGATAGTAATGCGCGTCGACAGTCTTCCCGGCTTTCTGGAGAGTCGAGACCACCTGCTCAGCTTCCTCCTTCGCGACGCGCATATCGTTGTCTCCCTGCAACACAAGTAAAGGCGCTTTCACATTGTGAAGATAGGCTAGCGGCGAGGCCTGCTCGTAAATGGCACGGTCCGTCACGGGATCTCCCAATATGGACTTTTGGAATTCTTGTAGCCACGGATCCTCGTGTTTCAGCATGGTAAACCAGTTGACAATGCCGAACTGTTCGACTGCGGCCGCCCAGACATCCGGCGTTTTCCCGATCGCCATAAGCGTCATAAACCCGCCATACGAGCC
>JAFAQG010001006.1 GCA_019246575.1 Acidobacteriaceae bacterium | reverse complement strand
TTCTCTAAACATCTGGTTGCACAAATGTTTATGCCAGATTCGGCGGCTCTTGGCTACTAGTTTTGTGAGATATCCGGGTTAGTCTGCTCCAGGCGGCGCCGGCGCGAAAAGTGGCCGAGAGCCTGGCGGAATTTGAGACTTACATTCGCAATAACTGCGAGTTCATTCCGAACTTCGGTGAGCGCTACCGGAATGGCGAGACCATTGGCACAGCCTTTGTCGAATCGACCATCAATCAGGTCGTGAGCAAGCGTTTCGTCAAAAAACAATCGATGCAGTGGACGCTGCGTGGCGCCCATCTGTTGCTGCAAACGCGAACCAAGGTGTTGAACAACGAACTCGATGAAGTGTTCCGCCGGTGGTATCCGAAATTCCGCTCACAACCGCGACATATAGAAGCAGGGCGAAAGGCGGCCTGACCCCCGACTTCTTGGCGCACTCCTACTCTCAATTTATCAGCGATGCGAGCACCTACGTTTTAGGATCACGGCCGCGGAGCCTCCCATTCCAAGCATCACGAGCGCCCAGGATCCCGGCTCGGGCGTGACGACGAATGGTACGAGCGTGGTGCCGTCAGGCTCCAGGAGACCAACACACATAACTTCAACGCCGCCATCGGTGCCAAAACCGGCACCAATATCCGGAATGGTCCCAGATGCGTTGGCGTTGGCGGAAACGGAAATCTGGAATGGTGACCCGAGATCAAACGGCATGGTGCCTACGTACTCGCAACCCTCTGGACCGCAACCGCGGGTGCTGGCACCCCCAAAACCATTTGCCGTGCTGTATTCGTGCACCCCGTCCGTGATCAGCGCAGCGCACTGGCTACGGTCGGGATTCTGTCCTCCTGATGGAAGTAGTCTAAGAAGATATCGAATCGGATAAACCCCGAGCGAGCGGCACCAGCAGACAACAGTGTCAGGCTGTCGCTCGCTGATGCTGTAGCCGCGAACTGAAAGGGCGCGACCGACCCCACGGACCCTCCTTCCGCATGAGTCATGGCCATCACACTTCCGCCTGTGCCGGAAATCGCATCACCGGCCAACGCGTACGCACTCACTTCTGGATTTCCCGGCTGTGCAAGATGGATAGAACACGTTGCTGGTTCCGCCCCCGTCGACGTTTTCGTCATCATGTTCAATGTGCAAGACACAGACGTAACCGTTGTCGCATGCACACCAGATGCCCCCAAAATCACCACCAAAAAAGCCGCCGCATTGGCCCCTCCCAAGTCCTGTTTGGTTATAGATACTACACCGAATGAGCCATTCGGAGAAGACACTCTTTAGTCCTGTAACCAGGCCCTGCCGTACTGAACCGAAGCATATACGCCCGTCGCCGCTCTACGGCTGTGGGAACCGCGGCGCCCTTTTAAATAACCTGTGCTCTCGCGGGCTGCGGATTGCGCTCACAGTGTAAGCGACCGGTAAACTTCATCGCTGGTAGCGCACCCCGAACACAGGCATCCGCGGTTCACGTCGCGCTCTGTCGCGACGGCTCATTGAACAATCTGTGTGACTGCCGTGGAGGTGCTCCGTGTAAATGCATGCGAACCAAGGTAGGTTGCTGTCACGTGTTCTGTGCAAGGTGTTTCGCTTTCGCTCCTACAAGACTTCGCCAGTTCCGTCGATCTTGCGCGACCCCTTGCGTTCGGAAGCGCTAGCCACGGACTCAGCGTATTCGCTGATTCAGTCAGCCGCCGCCTGGTTGCGGGAGCATCGGGTGATTTTGCCGGCGCTCTCGACACTTCAGTCAGTAGTGCGATCTGTCAGAAGTGAAGTCGAGCGCCAGATCTATCAGTATTTGGCAAAAGGATTGAGCCAGGCCGAGTGCGTGGAACTCGACAAAATGCTCGAGATTGGGCCCACCAATGGCAGCCTGCTCGGCTGGGTCCGGCGCGTGCCGCGCTCGTGTTCTCCGGCCGGAATCTCCTGATTTGCTTCAACGGGTGGACTGGATTCGGGATCGCGGTGTCAACGGATGTGGCTGCGCGAATTCCGGCGCCCCGGATCTCTTGCCCCTTTGTTAGATCGTCAACAGTGTCCGGCAGCGCAGTACCGGCTGCGGGCAATCGCAAGGCTTAGGCGTGTCAAAACTACGGTTTTCACCTATGTGGTTGTACGGTCTCCCGGAATACGCTCTCTTGCCGGCCAAGCGTGATCGGAAAACGTGGAATCCAGAATGGTTTCGGGATCGAACGACGCATCGAGCTCCGTCTCGGTGACGGTTGCCGAACACTCCTGTGCCAGTAACATCAGAGCTCCCTGGAGTTCTTCGTTCAGTTGCCTGCAGAGTTCGAAGTAATCGCTCCAGATCTCGCTGTGCATGACTGCAATGTGAGCTTTCTCCCAATCGATGGCAGTCGCCCATGCGAGCGGCTCGGCGGATTCGGGCTGACTCAAGCCCTTTTCGCGCATGAATCGAAGCAGCACCTCGATGTTCCCACCGGATCTCCACAAGCGAGCGGCTTCGGTTGCAATGGCCTGGATTTCGGGGTCGTTCATTGTGCGCACAAGCTTCATGGACATACGACGCCGTAAAAACGCGCCGCGCTGCCGCAGCTCATCGGGACAAGGGCGACCTGACACTCGCGACGGGCCACTAGCTCAGCTAAGCGGCGGCTTTGGCGACGCAGGTAACGAACGGAAGCTGGAGACGAGGCTGGCCGCTGTCGGCGATTATGCGCGACCGCAAAATGGATCGGGCTTCGCTACATGGCACGCAGGATAAAGGACGTTATGTTTAGCTAGTTCCGTGCTAGCCTGTCTCGATGACCATCACCGTTTCGGTCCCCGATGCGCTCGCCGACCACGCCGCAGTCCAGGGTCTTTCAATCGAGGCCTTCGTCGAGCAACTGGCCCGGCAAGCAGTCCAACGGGAACCCTCCCCCCAGACACGCACGCGCACGCCCGTCGAAGCGATCGCGCACATCCGGGAGTCCCGCAAGGGCGTCACGCTCGGCGGCGTCAAAATCAAGGACCTGATCCACGAAGGTCATAAATACTGATGCCGAGCTTCGTGATTGACGCCTCGGCTACGCTGCCGTTGCGCTTCGAAGATGAAGCGACACCCTGGACCGAGTCGCTGCTCGATCGGATCGAGGGCGGGGAAGAGGTGCTCGTGCCTGCCCACTGGCCGCTCGAAGTCGCTAATACGCTGTTAGTTGGTCGCCGGCGCGGGCGGGTGACTAGCCAACAGGTAATAGAGTTTATCGGCGATCTGGTCGCGCTGCCGATTCGCCTCGAATCGCCGCCTGGCCCTGCCCAGTGGGATCCCATTCTGGCTTCAGCAGAACAATATCGCCTCACTGCTTACGACGCCGCCTACCTGGAGCTGGTCCAGAGGACCGGCTTATCTCTCGCCACCCTTGACGGCGATCTGCGGAAATCAGCGCTGGCCCAGGGCGTGCGCCTCGTGGAACAACCGTGAGCACGCAAGTACTCGTTTCTTCTTTCGAGTTCGCGCCGGCGTTGATCGAAATGGCAGGGAAGCGCACCTTGCTGCGCTTTGTCGAGTTCTTCACCGTCCACATTTCGAACAGCAATACACGCCAGGCCTACGCACGCGCTTTGAAAAACTTCCTCGGCTGGTGCGAGCAGCGCAGCGTGACTGAGCTTGCCGGTGTGCAGCCGCTGCATGTAGCCGGTACCGCGAAGCACTTCGGCAACAAGGCTATTTCGTCCCAAGTGTGAAACAGCACCTGGCCGCGATCCGCGAGTTATTCGACTGGCTCGTGGAGGCGCATTTGCTGGAATTGAATCCCGCCAGCTCCGTCAAAGGCCCGCGCTACTCCATCGCTAAAGGCCTCACCCCGGTGCTTGATCGCGACGAGGCCCGCCTCTTGTTGGAGTCCATCGATGTTTCGCATGTCGTGGGACTGCGCGATCGCGCCCTGCTGGGCTTGCTGATCTACACCTTCGCGCGGGTGAGCGCGGCCGTTGGCCTAAAAGTCGAAGACTACTCCCCGCGCGGGAAACGCTGGCGTGTACGGCTACATGAAAAGAACGGGAAAGTCATCGATGCGGCCTGCCATCACAAACTCGAGGAATACCTTGACGAGTATTTGGCCGCGGCGGGCATTGCCCAAGACAAAACGGGACCGCTGTTCCGCACCGCCAAAGGCCGCACCCGCATCCTCACGACACACGCTATGACGCGCGTAGATACCTGGCTCATGATCCGGCGCCGTGCCGAAGACGCGGGCATTGCCGGGCGCATCGGCTGTCACACCTTCCGCGCCACCGGCATCACCGCCTATCTCAAGAACGGCGGCACCATCGACCGTGCCCAAAAGCTCGCGGGTCACGCCAGCTCTAAGACGACTGCGCTCTACGATCGCAGAGACGACGAGATTTCCCTCGAAGAAGTCGAACGTATCATCCTCTGAGCAGGTGAACATGTGTTTAGTGTTCGGGCCGCTCGCATCGACGATTCAATGCGCCGTTCGTCCAAAACAATAAAGAGATAGAATGTTGCAATACAAATTTCGAATAAAAGTTGCCTCCGCGAATGTGTTCGAGCGGCTCGTGCGAGCATCAGCCGCCCCCGAGATTTGTGGTCGGGCCGATCACCGGGTTTCGGCAATTGCTAGAGAAGCGGTTTGAGCATACCCGAAAGCCGAGGGGAGCATGGAATGAACAATACGAAAACTGCCGGACCAATCCTGCTTGTAGGGGTCGCTCAACGGAATGGACAAAACTGTACCCTAAGCGGGAGTGTCTTCCCGTGAATTGTTGTCCGATGCTCAGCGCCAGGTATTGCTGACGGCGCACCACACCCTAGACCGCGGCGCGATGGTCCGCTACTGGACTCTGTCGTATGAGGATTTAGCCCGGATATCTCACAAAATTAGTAGCCAAGAGCCGCCGAATCTGGCATAAACATTTGTGCAACCAGATGTTTAGAGAACCAGAGGAGGCGGCTCTTGCTATTGACAGAGTGTACCCAATCGAGTTTTGAGTTTGCGGGGGCGTGGTCGCGGTCCGTGATGGCGCGC
>JAFAQG010000988.1 GCA_019246575.1 Acidobacteriaceae bacterium | reverse complement strand
CCGCAGCCGAATCGAATCCAATCTCATGTGTTCCGGGATGTTTGCCGGCGCGATTCGAGCTCACATCGATGTTGCGCGAGTAACCCTGTTGCTTCATGGTCTCGACCAGATGCAGGAGCGTTCCGGAAGGCGCGTCTTTCTTCGCGTCGTGATGGATCTCCCATGCCCAGGCGCCGTACGCAGTTTCGTCGCGCAACAGTTCCGCCGCGAGGCCCGTGATTTTGCGAAATACCGCTACACCTACTGAGAAATTCGGACTCCACACCAAGCCCGTACCAGCGCGATTCACTGCTTCCGTTACTTCAGGCAAATGTTCTAGCCAGCCCGTCGTGCCCGCGACTGCTTGCACGCCCATACTCGCCAAGCGGCTCAAGTTTTCAGGAGCTGTTGCGGGCGTCGAAAACTCGATCCCTACATCGATCTCGGAAAACGCGCTGGCTGTAATCCCGCCTCCGCCTGCGTTGTTGTACTCGTCGAGCCGGAGCCGCACGTCAAACCCGTGCTGCGGCGCCAGCTGCTCGATCAGCTGGCCCATCTTCCCGTAGCCGACCAGCGCGAGTGTTTTCGTCGTGCTCATGCACCCAGCAGTTTAGTCGAATACGTTTGGATCGAGCTCCGAGAATAGTTCTTCGTGCAGCGCAGCCACCGTATCCGGCACGTCGGTGTCAGCCACCACGAAGCCTACATTCAGCAGCGATGCGCCTTGAGAAATCATTCGAATATTCTTGCGGTCGATCACGCTGAACGCGCGGCCCGCAATCCCCGGCGTGTGGCGGATATTTTCGCCAACCAGGCACACTATCGCCTGGTTGTCTTCGACGCTTACTTCGGCAAACTCGCGCAACTCTCGCAGGATCTCGTCCAGACTGTCACAGTTATCCACGGTCAGAGACACGCTGACCTCGGACGTCGAAACCATGTCGACGCTGGTCCGATAACGATCGAAAACCTCGAATATGCGTCGCAGAAAACCGTGTGCCATCAACATGCGCGTCGAATGGATGTTTACGACCGTGATATTACGTTTGCACGAGATCGACTTCACGGGATTGCGCGAGGGCAGCGGTTGCGAGTTGATGGTTGTGCCGCCGGACTCGGGCCGTCGCGAATTTAGAATCAGAACCGGAATCTTTTTTTCAACGGCTGGAACGACTGTCGCCGGATGCAGAACCTTCGCGCCGAAATAGGCCATCTCGGCTGCTTCTGCGAAGGAAATGCTTCTCACTCGATGGCCGCCCGCGATGATGCGCGGATCTGCCGTTAACATGCCGTCGACGTCGGTCCAGATCTGGATCTCTTCGGCATCGACGCCTGCTCCCACAATCGACGCGGAGTAGTCCGAACCGCCCCGGCCAAGCGTTGTTGTTTGCCCGTCGCACGTAGAGCCGATGAACCCGCCCATGACAACAACGCATTCTTCGGCAACCGGCGCAACCGTTTCTCGCAAGCGGCGGTAGGTCTCATCCAATAATGCCTGCGCCTGTGTGAAGCGATCGTCCGTTGCGATTACACGCCGCGAATCGACGTGTTGCGCGCGGATTCCGGCAGCCCGGAACGCAAATGTAACCACGAGACTCGATAACCGCTCGCCCACGCTTGCGACTGCATCCATTGAGCGCGGTGACAGCTCTCCTACGACGGACAGGCCCTTAATGAGCTCGTCCAGCCATTCGAAGTGAGCGCGGATATAGCGATCAAGCTCCGCGGACGCTGCACCGGCAAGAGCGAGACCATGCGTAAGATGGTATCCGCGAAGTTCGTCTACCAGAGTTAAAGCCTGATCGCGCCGCCCCCCCGCCGCTTCCTGCGCCGCTTGCAGAAGCTTATTGGTGGTCTTGCCCATCGCCGAGACGACGACAATGGGACGCCGGTCTTCGTAGCCTTTGACAATGCAGGTGACGCGCTCGATTGCGTCCTGCGACTCGACGGAAGTTCCGCCGAATTTCATGACGATCATGTGCGTCCGTAGCTGCAGCTACCGTCGCGTCGTTGTGCAGTCCTGCATCTCGATTCTGACGCGCGAACGCACTGCGCGGGTTTTGTCACGCTAATCCAAAAACCCTTCCGATGCCATCAGCTCCGCATTGAGCACGGCAGCGCCGGCTGCGCCGCGAATCGTATTATGCCCGCATGCGACGAATTTCACATCCAGCACCGGACACTCCCGCACGCGGCCAACGAAGACGCTCATACCGTTCTCTCGCGCAGCATCGCGGCGAGGCTGCGGGCGGTCCTGCTCCTCCATATAAATGACGGGCTTCAGCGGCGCACTAGGAAGCTTGCGCTCCTGTGGCAGCCCGCAGAAGTGAGCCAGCGCGTCTTGAACTTCACTTGTTCGCGGCTTCGACGCAAACTCGACCGACGTCGCCACCGTATGCCCATCCGCTACCGCGACGCGATGGCAGTGGGCGCTCACTCGCGCATTCAGCGGTACGGTCTGCCCGTTCGAAACGCCTCCCAAAATCTTCTGCGTCTCCTGCTGCATCTTTTCTTCCTCGCCGCCAATGAACGGGATCACGTTCGCGAGCACATCCATGGATGGCACGCCCGGATAGCCCGCGCCGGAAACCGCTTGCATGGTTGCGGCTACGACCCGCTTAATCCCGAACTGCGCCAGAGGGGCGAGCGCCATTGTCAACACGACAGTCGAACAGTTGGGATTGGTGACGATCATCCCCTTCCAGCCGCGATTTCTCTGCTGCGCATGCACGAGCGACAAATGCGAAGGATTGACTTCCGGAACCAGCAGCGGCACGTCCGGTTCCATTCGATGGTTCCGCGAATTCGAGACAATTACATGACCGGCCTCGGCGAATGCGCGCTCTATCTCCGTAGCAACAGACGCATCCATTGCCGAAAACACCAGCTTCGGCGCGCTGTCTGGCTTCGATTCGGAAACCAGAATTTCGGCCGCACTTTCCGGCATCGCGCCGTCGAGCCGCCACGCGGTCGCATCCCTTAGCTTCTTGCCTGCCGAGCGATCGCTCGCGCCGAGCCATGTGAGTTTGAACCAGGGATGACCCTGAAGGAACCGGATGAAGTGCTGGCCGACCATGCCGGTCGCTCCAAGAACACCTACTTCGATCGGTTTCATAGTCGTCATAATCTGTTGCACGCTAAGCGGCCTGGGCCTGCGCTGAAAGCCGTTCAACCAATTGCTTATAGAGTCCAATCGACTCGATTAATTGGGATTTTGGAATCCGCTCTTCTGCAGTGTGCGCCACGTGAATGCTCCCCGGGCCGATCAGAAACGGCTGCCCCCAATTGCCCTCGAAAGCGGGAATATCGGTCGTATAAGCCACAACCGTTGTTTCGAACCCGGCAATCGAGTTCAGGCGCACTGCAGGAATGAATAAAACCTCTTGCGCCTCGGCGTCGGGCTGTGCAGCAGCTTCAATCTGTTGTCGCAACTCCCTCACTTCGCCCACCACGCGCACAAAGATCTCGGCGCGCGCTTCATCCGCGATCACGTTCGGCGCTCGCCCGCCTGAGATGGTTCCGATGTTCAACGTACTTGCGCCAAGAATTTCGTCGACCGGCAACTTGATATCTCGAATCCGCTCCAGAGCGTTCAAGAGTTTTTCGATGGCAGAATCGCCCAGCTCCGGATAAGCCGAATGCGCCATGCGTCCGCGCGCCACAATTTCGTAGCGTAAGGCGCCTTTTGATCCGAGTGCCAGCTTGTTTTCCGTCGGCTCTCCATTCACCAGAAATTTACTGCCGCGGGAATCGCGCGCCGCCGCAAGCGCCCCCGCACTGTTGCGCTCTTCGCCCACGACGAACAGCAGTCCGAAACCGTTGTGCCCGGATTCGAGAAGTTCTTCGGCGGCCGTCATCATAGCAGCGATGATGCCCTTAGTGTCGCAGGCGCCGCGTCCCCACACGTGCGTGTCATCTTCGCGGCTTGGGATGAACGGCGGCACAGTGTCCATATGCGTCGAAAGCACCACCTCGGGTTGGCCAAACTGTACGAAAACGTTGTCGCGCTCCGGTTCCACCGACATGCGTTCGAAGCTGCCGTCGAACCGGCGCGCGAGGCCCTCCAAACAAGTAGCAAGAAAGTTCCCGATTTCGCGCTCGTTTGGCGTAATCGATTCAATATCGATTAATCGCCGCGTCAGCTCGAATACATGCATGGGCAGTATAGTTAAGCGCCGCGGCCAGGACATAAAGGGCCGCAGCAAGAAAGGCAGGAACTCGCGTAGAAGTATCAGGATAGCAGATAGCGGCGCTTTGCGTTTTCCGCTATTATCATCAGCTTAAGGATCAACGCCTTTGCCCGAGACGCTTCCCACATCTCTCGACGGTCGACAGTCCGAGGCAAGAGCCGAGAGCGTTCTGGTCGAGCTGGGTGCTATTGCGCGCTTCGGGTGGATCTTCCGACGCGCCTTCATCGCCGCCTACGAAGATAATTGCTTCAGCATCGCGAAAGGCGCCGCCTATTCTTTTCTTCTGTCGCTCTTTCCCGTTTTGACTGCGATGACTGCGATCCTCATTTACGCGCGCGCGGAGGCCGTCGTCGGCGTGATTACCACCTTCATGAGAGAAGTCCTGCCACCGGGCACCGAGCAGCTTGTTCTCTCCAGGCTGAATGCAACCCGGGGCGGCAAGCCGATCTCGCTTTCGATCGTTTCTTTCCTGTTATCTCTGTGGGCCGGCTCCGGCGCAATGATGAGCCTTCTCGAAGGATTCCAGGCAGCGTATCGTCTTCCCTCCGGCAGACCTTTCCTAAAACAAAGGGCAATGGCCATTTTTCTGGTCGTGATCATTGCCGTGCCTGCAGTGGCGGCTTCTTCGCTCATCATTTTCGGAAACCGCGGAGAGCAGGCGCTCATTCGTTGGGTGCATCAATCGCCTGACGAATATGAAATCAGCGCACCGGTTGAGCTCGCGTGGCGTCTGGCCCGTTACGCGGTCGCCTTTTGCACAACTACGTTTGTTACGGGGCTGCTCTATTACTTCGGCCCGAACCACCGTCCTGAGTTTAGACACGCCTCAGGCGGGTCGCGCTCGCGGTTTATGCGTGTCTGGCCCGGAGCATTTCTCGCAACCGGCTTGTGGTTAGTCGCGACAGCCGGTTTCGCTTTTTATGTCGCACACATGGCGCACTACAACATTTTCTATGGGACTATCTCGACCGTGATCGTGCTACTGATCTGGCTTTACCTGATCGCGTGCATTGCGCTGATCGGCTGTGAATTCAATGCGGAGTGCGAAAGGATCGATTTGCTGCCGTTGGGGCACTAGCATTGCCATCCCGAGTTGGCCCGGAATAAGGCGCGCCAAATCGTCCGGCCGGGTGGCGATCTCGTTCGTGCCGAATGCAAATGCTTTCGGTTCATACCTGGTCGGGCCGTTTTGCGAGCGCGACGAACTGCGGCGATCCGAGCCGGTACGGAGCACCTTCCGGATCTCCGAACGCGGCGACGAGCTCGAGGCCTGCGCGCCTGAGCATTCGCCCGATCTCGGCTGCCGAGTGCACCCATTGATGAACCGGCTTCGTCTCACGCTCTTTGCCGCGAGTGAACGTGTAAGTTATGTCCATCCGCCCCTCGACGGCGTCATAGGTCATCCGGCTATGGAAATCGAGATCGCCCAGCCGCATGTTTCGTTCCGGCTGCATCACCGGGAGAAGCGACTCCGACACGGTGCCGCTTTCAAGCATGAACCGGCCGCCCGGCTTCAATGCTAAGGCGGCCGCATGCAGAAATTGCCGGCAATTATCGTGATCGAAATAGCCGAAGCTGTTGCCCCAGCAATACGCCGCATCGAACTGCGCTCTCCACGGGAGCTTTCTCATATCACAGCGCACCCACTCGATATGCGGAGCTTTCTTGCGGGCTTCTTCGAGAAACCCGCTCGACAGATCGATACCCGTCATCCGCATACCGCGTCGAGCGAGTTCGATCGCGTGCCGGCCGTTCCCGCAAGGCACATCGAGCACAGCCATACCGGGTTCGAGCAACAGGCGCTCGGCTAAGAATTCAGCCTCTCGCACCGTCTGCTCCGGGGTGACGGCATTGCGCCAGATGTCTAGCGCGAGCCCGTCAAAAAACGTCTCAAACCAATTTGGAAACACTTCTGCTCTCCTGACACACACCACAGGTTCATGGATCGATGGCCGCGAGGTGGAGAGCTATCGGACGGCTGTCAGAGGCAGATTCCCGGGATGATTATATACAATTCGA
>JAFAQG010000878.1 GCA_019246575.1 Acidobacteriaceae bacterium | reverse complement strand
TTGGTTCTGCGACATGATCGCCGGACTAAAGGAACGCTATCCAGCCGTACACCTGAAAGCCTTCACGATGGTTGAGATTGCGTATCTCGCCAGGCGGGCAAAGATTTCGATTGCAAAAACAGTGGAGCAATTAAAGGCGGCAGGGGTCGATTCACTGCCGGGCGGAGGAGCTGAGATTTTTTCCGAGCGAGTGCGCCGCATTATCTGCGACCACAAGATAGACGGCGAAGAGTGGCTCGACACGGCGCGTACGGCACATCGTATCGGATTGAAAAGCAACTGCACGATGCTGTATGGTCATTTGGAAACCGCCGAAGACCTGGCGGATCACCTCGTTCGGCTGCGGGCCCTGCAGGACGAAACGAATGGCTTCGTGACCTTTATCCCGCTTGCGTTTCATCCGGCTAACACGGCGCTGAGTCATTTATCGACAACGACGGGGTTCAACGATCTGAAGCAGATCGCGATTTCGCGGCTGATGCTGGACAACATCCCGCACGTAAAGGCGTACTGGATCATGATGACGCCCGCAGTTGCTCAGATCGCGCAGCGTTTCGGCGCAAACGACATCGACGGGACTGTGGTTGAGGAAAAGATCTATCATGACGCGGGCGCAACGACTGCGCAACACCTTCGTCGCCAGGATCTTCTCCGGCTTATCCGGGCAGCCGGTCGAGAGCCGGTCGAGCGCGATACGTCGTATCGCCCCGTGATGCGCAGGGAGACAGTATTTACTGTGCTTGTGTAGGCGACTGAGCCAATCGCGGGAACACGGACAGTAATCGGCGCAGTAGGTTGGGTCTCGGTGGGTGCGAAGGCGCGCTTGCGGGCCCCTCAAGCAGCGACGCACCTTCTGCGATCATGGCCTGAAGCCAATCCCGGCCTGCCTGATCCGCTGAACGCAACCCTCTGATATCCACAACCAGCTTGCGCCCATCCAGCGTAGTTCTCGCCGTTTTCCAACAGCCATTCAATTCGCGCACTTCGTGCTCGCTAAGTTCGCCGAGCAGTTGCAGCCGGCAGACCTCGATGCTGTCGTGAATGTAGTACTTAAACTGCGACGGGCGCACTCTCATTTGACTCTTTGGGGCGCGAGGGAGGTTCCAGTTTTCTCAACGTTGTTCTGGCGGACGGGTTTACCCCGCGGGCTGTGAAGATCCGGAAGCACCGTTTCTTTTCTCTCGTAATCTCGCGAGGAAACCGGTGTCGAAGCGGCCGGCAGTAAAGTCTGGATCGCACAAAATCTCGTCATGCAGCGGAATCGAAGTGTGGATGCCCTCGACGACGAACATGCTGAGGGCCCGCCTCATGCGATAGATGGCCTCTTCTCGGTCGGCACCATAGGTAATCAGTTTGGCTACGAGCGAGTCGTAATAGGGAGGAATAACACCGTCCGTGTAAGCTGCCGTATCGACTCTAACGCCGATTCCGCCGGGCAGATTTAGGGCGGTGATTCGGCCCGGTGAGGGCGCGAATGTTTGGGGGTGTTCGGCGTTAATGCGGCATTCGATGGCATGACCCCTCATGGATAGTGGACGCGGGATGATGTCGTCCAGACTCTTGCCAGCTGCGATTCGCACCTGCGCTTTCACCAGATCGATCCCGGTGACAAATTCCGTGACGGGATGTTCCACTTGAATGCGAGCGTTGACTTCGATGAAGTAGAGATTTCCGCTTTCATCCATGAGGAACTCTACTGTACCTGCATTCGTATACCCGATCGCTTTCATGGCGGTGCGGAGATCGTGTGAGATCTTCTGGCGCAAGGCGCACGAAACCGACGGCGAAGGTGACTCCTCAATCAGCTTTTGATGGCGGCGCTGAATGGAACACTCGCGCTCGCCCAGAATTTCAACGTTGCCCCGTTCGTCCCCCAGCACCTGGAACTCGATGTGCCGAGGCGCTTCCACCAGTTTCTCCATGTAGATTTCGCTGGAGCCGAAGGCGGCGGCGGCTTCCGATTGCGCCTGGCTGAGCAGGTTGGGAAGCTCCGCCTCCGATCGCACGATGCGCATGCCGCGTCCTCCACCTCCCGCGGCTGCTTTGAGCATGATGGGGTACCGGATCCGGTCGGCGAGTCCGAGAGCTTCTTCGACGCTCGACAGCACACCGCGCGAGCCAGGCAGGATGGGAACACCGGCGTCCTCCATAATGGCTCGCGCACGTTGTTTCAGCCCCATGTCGCGGATGACCTGCGGCTTCGGCCCGATGAACTTTATACCGGAGAGGTCGCAGACTTCGGCAAAGTCGGCGTTCTCACTCAGAAACCCGTAGCCTGGGTGGACGGCATCGACGTTTGTGATCTCAGCGGCGCTCATAACGCCGGGAATGTTGAGGTAGCTTAAGGAACTTTTCGCAGGGCCTATGCAGATCGCTTCATCGGCAAAACGAACATGGAGGCTGTGGCGATCGGCTTCCGAGTAAACCGCTACCGTTCTTATCCCGAGCTCCTTACAGGCACAGATGATGCGGAGCGCAATCTCGCCGCGATTTGCAATAAGAATCTTTCGAAACATGAGTCGCGGAGCGCGTCAGAGCGGACGAATGGCAAACAGCGATTCGCCGTACTCGACGGGACGGCCATTTTCGACGAACCTCGCCACGACGGTACCCGCGATTTCTGCCTCGATCTCGTTCATCAGCTTCATCGATTCAATTATGCAGAGCACTTGTTTGGGGTGAATCTGATCGCCGACTTTGACAAACGCCGGCGCGCCAGGCGCGG
>JAFAQG010000843.1 GCA_019246575.1 Acidobacteriaceae bacterium | reverse complement strand
GCAGACTTGACCATCGTGCTGATGGCAATTGTGACTTCGGGACCGATCCGGAACCGCACGTGATTCGGCGCGATCGGGATTGAAGAAGCGAAAACCGCGGGGGGCCGGCGAAGCCGGGTCAGGAGTTCTGTGCAGGTCACAGGCAAGCACTTCCCGGCCCGAATGTAAAACGGAACGCCTTGCCATCGCCAGGAATTGATTCCGAGTTTTAGGGCCACGAAGGTTTCCGTTTTCGATTCCGCCGCTACGCCTTTCTCCGATGTATAGCCGCGAAACTGTCCGCGAACTACGTTCTCTTCCGTAAGCGGCTCAATCGCTTTCAAGATCTTCACCTTTTCATCGCGGATGGATTGACTGTCCGTTCTGAC
This sequence comes from Acidobacteriaceae bacterium, assembly GCA_019246575.1. The sequence continues at coordinate 6,227 of JAFAQG010000843.1, read as the reverse complement.
CGGCGGATCCATCGTCAAGTTTGTTAGCACTTGGAACAGATGGTTCTGTACTACATCGCGAATTGTGCCCGTCTGATCATAAAAGGCGCCTCGGCCCTGGACGCCGAAATCTTCAGCCATGGTGATTTGCACACTCTCGATATGAGTTCGATTCCAGAACGGCTCAAAAAAGGAATTCGCGAACCGAGAGTAAAGCATGTTGTGAACCGGGCGCTTGCCGAGGTAGTGATCGATGCGAAAGATAGATGACTCGGGGAAGGTGCCAAGCAAGATCTGGTTTAGCTTCTGCGCGGAGGGCAGGTCAGTCCCAAACGGCTTCTCCACGATCACACGAGCATCTTTCGCGCAGCACAGCTTTCCCAGCTGTTCCACTACCAGCCCGAACAGCACGGGCGGGATCGCGAGGTAGTGCGCGGGCCGCTGTGCGGAACCAAGCTCCTTTCGGATAGCCTGAAACGTCGCGGGATCTTCGTAGGCGCCATCTACATAGCGCAGTAACCCGCAGAGCTTCTCGAACGCTTTGTTATCGACACCGCCGTGTTTTTCGAGGCTGTCGTGTGCCCGTGCGCGGAGTTGATCAATGTTCCAGCCGGCCTTAGCAACCCCGATTACCGGCACATTGAGAGTGCCGCGTTTAACCATGGCCTGAAGCGACGGAAAAATCTTTTTGTAGGCCAAGTCGCCTGTTGCGCCGAAAAAGACGAGGGCGTCAGAATGGAGATCGCTCATATTGCCTCCTCTCAAGCGACCTGCTTCTCCGCTTTTTCAAGATGGCCGCCGAATTGATAGCGCATCGCCGAAAGCAGCTTGTCCTGATAATCCGCTTCTCCGCGCGAGGTGAAACGCTGATAGAGGGCGGCAGACAAGACGGGTACCGGAACGCCTTCATCAATGGCAGCTTTGATCGTCCAACGCCCCTCGCCCGAATCGGAAACGCGTCCGGCGAACTTGGAGAGTGCCGGGTCTTCTATGAGAGCGGTGGCCGTGAGGTCGAGCAGCCAGGAAGCGATAACGCTGCCGCGCCGCCACACCTCCGCCACATCGCGCAGATTGATGTCGTATTGATAGTGCTCAGGGTCGCGCAGCGGCGTTGTTTCGGCATCGATCGCGGTTTTCTGCTTACCAACATTGGCGTCGCGCAAGACCCCGAGACCCTCGGCGTAGGCCGCCATCACACCGTACTCGATCCCGTTGTGAACCATTTTTACGAAATGGCCGGCCCCATTGGGGCCACAATGCAGATACCCGAGCTCAGCGGTGCCGCCGATCTTTTCGCGTCCGGGCGTCCGCGGAATGTCACCGGTACCTGGTGCGAGCCTTTTGAAGATTGGATCGAGATGCTTGACCGCTTCCGCTTCGCCACCGATCATCATGCAGTAGCCTCGCTCGAGCCCCCAAACGCCACCACTCGTGCCGACATCCACGTAGTGAATTCCTCTCGACTCGAGTTCCTTCGCGCGCCGGATATCGTCGATGTAATACGAATTGCCGCCGTCGATGAGAATGTCACCCGTTTCGAGATAAGCCGCGACTTCAGAGATGGTTTCATCCACCACAGCCGCCGGAACCATCAACCAGATCACCCGAGGCGGCTGCAGCTTTTTCGCGAGATCTCTCAGATCGGCGGCTCCCACAGCCCTTTCATGAACCAGTTCCTCTACGGCTTTGGGCGACCTATCGAACACTACACACTGGTGTCCTCCGCTTAAAAGCCGCCGCACCATATTGGCGCCCATTCTTCCAAGACCAACCATTCCAAGTTGCATCAATTAGCTCCTTATTTTGAAACCTTACTGTTCTACCGGCCGAAGGCTTGATCTCAGAAGATTCATCGCCGCAGCCACTCCTTCAGCACTACCGAAAACTGCCGATCCAGTCACCAGCACGGTTGCACCCGCATCGATCGCCTGCCCCGCAGTTGCGGCATCAATGCCGCCATCCACTTCCAGCTCACACGCAGGATTGCGATGCTCGATCATTTGGCGGACGCGAGTGATTTTCGGAAGAGTAGTGTGGATGAATTGCTGATGCCCGAAACCGGGGTTCACAGTCATGACCAAAACCAGGTCGAGATCATCCAGAATTTCTTCCAGCGCACCTGCTGGGGTCGCCGGATTGATCGCTACGCCCACGCGCTTGCCCCGCCTTCTCATGTTCTGCACTGTTCTATGCAGGTTGTTATTGCCTTCCCAATGAACGATGAACGAGTCGGAACCAGCGCCAATAAACTCCTCAATGAAAAAATCGGGGTCCGAAATCATGAGGTGGGTCTCCAGAGGCAATTGCGTTATCGGCCGGAGAGAAGCCACAATCGGTGCTCCCATCGAGATATTTGGGACGAAATGGCCGTCCATCACATCCACGTGAATCCGGTCAGCTCCAGCGCGCCCTGCTTCGCCAACCTGAATCCCAAGCCGGGCAAAGTCTGCCGCGAGGATGGATGGCGCGATCTTCACTCCATCCTTCGGCCTCCTTGAGATTTGCTTAGCGAGCCCATTTGAAGGCCACGCTCTTATCGATGCGGCGGCGCGAAGGATTCCCTCAGACTGCACACGCCCTCTCCTCGAAGATATCGACGAATTCGCAGTAGCGACGCGCAATTTCACTCACCGCTTGCTGCCGCGTGATCTCGTTTGCCCGCCAGCGCACGAGCGGCTCCCAGAAACTAGTGCGGCCCACGGCAAAGCCGATGAATCCGGGGACCTGGCTAGCGGTCGTCAGCCATTCGTCAACTTTCTGATCATCCTCACCGCGGCCCAGGATTATGCAGCCGACTTTCTCTCGGCCACCGCGACGTGCCGCGGCTACGACGCTTTCGCAGTCCTCACGCCTATCGAGCCCCTCGATCTTCCAAATGTCGGGCTCGACACCCGCGTCCTGTAATTCCTCGATTGTCTCTACCATTAGGCGGGGACGAACCTCGAGATCATACGCTCTCTTATCTCCTTTGAGCCTGTTGAGCTGTTCCTTCTCCGCGGGCACCAGCAGCTCAAACATAAAGCGACTTTGGCTCTTCTCGTGCAAGTAGTCGGATAGTCGCTTTAGGCGCGCCGCCTGCCGAGTGTTCAGGGCGCCATCGCCTTCCGGGTTATAGCGCACCAGCACCTTACAGAACGTAGGACGAAATGACTCGATGTGTTTCGCGAAGTCGTCATCATATTCGAAATCGAACTCGTCCTGCCCGCTTTTTTCGGCCGGACAGGCGGTGCTGTAGCCATGCGCAAAGGCGTTCCGCAGAATAGCGGCTCCGAACTGCTCATCAACCAGGATGCCGGCTTTATCGCTCGGGACACCGCTCTCAAGCGCTGTCTGGAAGGCATCGTAGATTACCTGCTTTGCGGCGGCTATCTGCGCCGTTTGCTGCAGGGTCAAAGTGCCCTTCCAGCCGAACATTCTCGTCTGGAACGAGCCTCGATGATCGAAGGGCAGAATATACAGCGGCTTGTCAAATCCAATCGTTTTCATGCATTCTCCTTGAACTTCCGGTAGTAGCTGATCAACGCGTTCGTGGAACTGTCGTGGGCGAGTTTGGGTTCCGCCTCACTTTCCAGTTCCGGTATAATCCGCTGCGCCAGTGCCTTGCCCAGTTCGACGCCCCACTGATCGAAAGAATTGATGCCCCAGATGGTGCCCTGCGTGAAGACGGAGTGCTCGTAAAGCGCGATAAGTTTGCCGAGCGTTCCCGGTGTCAGCCGGTCGAGAATAATGGTGTTCGATGGCCGGTTACCTTCGAACACACGATGCGGGACGAGCCAATCCGGAGTGCCTTCAGCCTTAACTTGGGCGCGCGTTTTGCCGAACGCCAGTGCCTCGCTCTGCGCGAAGACATTCGCCATGAGCATGTCGTGTTGCCGTCCAACCGGGTTTAGCGTCTGAGCAAACGCGATGAAATCACAAGGGATGAGTCTGGTGCCCTGGTGGATGAGTTGATAGAAGGAATGTTGGCCATTGGTTCCGGGTTCACCCCAGTAGATGGCGCCTGTCTGATAGTTGACCTCTGTGCCATCCAGCCTTACGTGTTTGCCGTTGCTCTCCATCGTCAATTGCTGCAGATAAGCCGGGAATCGCTTAAGGTATTGCTCGTACGGCAGCACTCCAACCGTTTCTGTCTCGAAGAAGTTGCCATACCAAACGGCCAGTAGCCCCATAAGAACCGGCAGATTTCGCTCGAACGGAGCGGTACGAAAGTGCTCATCCATCTCGTGGAACCCGTCGAGCAGCTCGCGGAAGTAATCCGGACCAATCGCAATCATCGTCGAAAGGCCAATCGCCGAATCCATTGAGTATCGGCCGCCTACCCAGTCCCAGAACTCGAACATGTTGGCGGTATCGATGCCAAACTTCGATACTTCCCGTGCGTTCGTGGATACTGCAACGAAATGTCTGGCCACTGCCTTTGGATCGTTCCCCAGACCAGCGAGCGACCAGGCGCGCGCCGCTTGCGCGTTCGTCATCGTCTCCAGCGTCGTGAAAGTTTTCGAAGAGACGATGAACAGTGTTTCCGATGGATCGAGATCACGGACGGCCTCTGAAACGTCGGTGCCATCCACGTTCGAAACGAAGCGAAACGTCATATTGCGCTCGCTGTAGTGCTTCAGCGCTTCATAAGCCATGACGGGCCCTAAGTCGGAGCCGCCGATGCCGATGTTGACTACATTCCGAATGCGTTTCCCAGTGTGGCCCTTCCACTCACCGCTCCGGATACGTTCAGAGAACGGCGCCATTTTCTCAAGCACGGCATGCACTTTGGGAACAACGTTCTCACCGTCTACAAAAATGGACGAACCTTTCGGCGCGCGGAGTGCTACATGCAGAACGGCGCGGTTTTCGGTGATGTTAATCTTCTCACCCCGGAACATCGCGTCAATCCTGTCCTTCAACCCCGATTGCGTCGCGAGTTCGAACAGAAGCTTGAGCGTTTCATCTGTTATCCGATTCTTCGAGTAATCAAGGTAGACTCCTGGTGCCGTGGCCGTCAGGCGATTCCCGCGATCGCGTTCATCCGCGAACAACTCTCGAAGGTGCAGCTTGCGAAGCTTTTCGTAATTGGCCTTGAGCGCTTTCCATGCCGGCCGTTCGGTGAGCGGGTGTCCTTTAAGCACTTCTGTTGCTGTTCCCATTTATGTAGTCCTTTTGTCTCGTTGTGATGGTGTTTGGAACACGTTGCCGCGTCGCGGCGCGCTTTCCATTTGAAACATGTTCCCAGAGGCGAAATCCCCCGACAAATGCGTTGGCGTTGTCGCCCGCACGGCAGTTTTGAGGCAATTCACCAAGTAGCCTTACGTTGCCACCGCCCAGGACGACATCTTCCGGTTCGAGTGCAGCGACCAGTTTGGCTACCACCTCCGCGACATGACGTCTCCAGCGACGTTTGCCTCGGAGCTCCAGTCCTCGCTGACCGACGTAGTCCTCGTACGTGTGCTTCCTATAGGGAAGGTGACCGAGTTCCATGGGTTCGATAATTCCGTTGACAATCAGCGTAGATCCCAGACCGGTCCCTAGTCCCAGGAAGAGCATTTTGCCGCCTCGGTAACTACCCAGAGCCTGCATAGCTGCGTCATTGATTACCTTTACGGGGCGCCCGAAAGCAGCTTGAAAATTGAAACCGACCCAACCGTGTCCTAAGTTGAACGGTTCAGCAATCGGCCGATCGTGGAGAACGGGTCCGGGATAGCCGATTGATATCGCCTCGTAGCGCCAATCGCCCGTTATCTTCTTGACACCCGATACCATGCGCTCGGGGATGAGCTCGCTTCCGGAATCGAAGATGCGGGACTCGTGTTGGCCGCTGACAAGAGCTTTGACGTGAGTGCCACCAACGTCGATGACCAGTACGTTCATACGTGAGCTGTTCCTTCGCTTAGCTGGCTTTTCTGAGCGCGGCACTTTTGGACTCGATCACATGCATCAGCTCGTTCCACGAGGTGACGAACGACTTAGCTCCCTCATCCTGAAGCTGGGCAGCTAGTGTGTCGATGTCAATACCGGCTTTACCGAATTGAGCGAGAACCTCTTCGCAATCGCCGCCGTCGGCCGGAAGAATGTTGCCGAGTTCGCCGTGTTCGGCGAGCGCATTCAACGTAGTCTCGGGCATGGTGTTCACTGTGAACGGTGCTGCCAGGGCTTTGATATACAAAGTATCGGAGGCTTTGGTGTCTTTCGTGCCAGTGCTCGCCCAGAGCAGGCGTTGTGGCCGCGCCCCGAGGTTGTAGACCCGCTGCCAGCGC
>JAFAQG010000772.1 GCA_019246575.1 Acidobacteriaceae bacterium | reverse complement strand
TCAATCGCGATCTCTGGGAACAACTCGACAGCGTGACACAGCCGCACAAAGTGATGTGGAAGTGGGTCCGCGGCCATAACAGCCATCCGGATCAGGAGCGCTGCGACCGGCTCGCAAGTTCCGCTATTCACCAATCACAAACAGCTTAATTTCCACGCTGGCGCGGGGAAATAACCCTTCGCACGGCAGGCTGTCCGATTCGGGCGAACTGGCCCGCGCGGATCGTAGTTCTTTCACAATCAGGACCTGGCTCTCTCAATGGGCCTGGCGCAGGTTAAGCAATTCCACCCGCAACAGGCAGTGAGAGAGACCAGCGCGGTCTCCTTGTCTGCCTGTTGCCCAACCCAACAGACAAAACAAGGAGATAAAGCGAAATGTCCACTGTGAACAAAAACAGTCTCCTGCGTGTCATCGCATTGGAGATCGATGAAGACGGCGCAGTTTCGAGAAAGAATATGGCGATTGACCGCGAAAGCCAACTGGAAAACACGCTCTTAATGGCGGACTATCCGGAGATCCGCGTGGCGACGATCGATATTCCGCAGCACCAACTCGATCAGTATCAGCAGTCGATGATCGAGCACTCGCTGGGGAAGAAAATCGAGTACGAGGGCGTGGAATATTGCCTCGTGGGGGCCTCGGCGTCCGCGAAGAACGGCAAGTACTACGCTGTAGACGCCGCGCACGCGAAGCTGATCGCCAAGCGTTTTCGATTCTGGCCGGAGGCTGCCATGACGTACTTCGGGATCCTGGTATCGCCCTGCAAGGTGTGCATCGAGGTTCCGGATGCGCGCGTCCTGGTGGTCAAAGACCGCGAACTGGGCACAAACGACTGCCGCGGATGGATTCGCCGCTCATTATTCGAGCGCATGGGATTGCCGGGCGGCCGCTTCTACCAGTTCCGCATGTCCTTCGACGGCACTCAGGCCAAAGGCAGCTTCAAAGTGATGGAGGACGATGCGGCCGACACACTCGAAGCCGACATCCTGATTCCGGGCTCAAGCTGCAAGCCGGAGTACCAGAAGAAGGAAAGCACGCGCGCTTGTCCCGTCGGCGGAGGCCGGATCACCGGTCAATATGCGACCGGGCGCGCTGTGATCGGAATTCGGGAGGTCTCGCGAAATCTCGAATTCTCGTCCAGCTACACGCTGGTCGAACACGCGCCGGAGAAGTCGATCGCGACCGAAATCAAACCTGTCGCGCTGGAAGCGGTCGAGAAGGTGAAAACTGCGGTTCGCGACAACGATTTCGACGAGCTCTTCCGCGTTCTCGGAATGACCGAAGACCTTGAAATGGTTCGCCACGGCGACTCGCTGGCGGACCCGGAACACACTTCGGCCGAACACACCATCGTCGAGGCGATTCTTAAGTCCGATCCCACAGGCTACTGGGTGCGGCATCCGTTCGTCAACGCCCATTTGCAGCGCGTCATGGCGAAGTGGGCGTATAAGCTGTGCACCGCCGGAGGTTTTCTGCTTCCAGCATTCGCACTGGCGGACGACGGGTACCTTGTCGCTCACAACGGCAGATTGTATTGCGGTTCCGACTGGATTCCGGAAGGCGGCGCCATCACCAGTCTCGATTCCAACCGAGTGCTGGTGGTTCGCTATCCGATCCGGACCAAAGGGGACCTGCTACCGGTAACGCGGCTTTCGCTCGCCGACCTGCTTGATTTCCTTACATCGCGGCTTGCCAAGCAGCAATGTCCGATGGATCGGACCACTGCGGAACACGAGATCGTTTACAAGCAGCTCTGGCTCGGAGGAACGTTCACGCTCCACTCCGAGACGGCCAAAAAGAACGGCGGTGACTATGACTTCGACTGGATCTGCCTGGTCGAAGACAAGCGCTTTCCGATTTTTGTGCAGGACCGATTCGGCTATACGCCGCCCCGGGCGACCACCAAAAACAAGCAAAGGAAAAAAGAGTCCCCCTGGTGGAACCTGCCGCAGGTCGCGTATTCCGCGAAAGGAAACGCAATCGGCGCCATCACCGATCTCAAGACCTCCTGTCTTGCGGCCGGGCGGATCGATCTTGCGGACATGTGCGCTCTCGAACTCCAGAACGCGCTCGATCAACTCAAGTGGGGGGTCGAGCCGAATCAGGAAGTGATCGCCCGTGTCCGTCAGGAGGTGGGCACCGCACCATGGCTCAAGCTGAAGCGCATTAAACGAGTCTCCGATCTTCCGTTACAGGTGGAAACACCGCCGACGGATAGGATCGGGGCGCTCTACAATTTCATCCGCAAAGAGCTGGACGACTTCTTCTCCGAAGTGCGACCGATCGAAGACTTCCGCGGCGCCATCTGCGGAGGATCTTACGACCGCGACATGCAAGCAGAAGTTGGAACGCTCGCGCGGATGTATGGCCTGAACATCAGCCTGGTGCTGGAAAAACGGGCCGAATATGAGAAGGCTCTCGCCGAAGCCCAGCAAGCTCTCGACGATTTCCCGATCGCGCAAGCGCGTGCATCGGAAGAAGGCGCCAGGAGCCGAAAGGAACTGATGAGGCGGCGTAACCAGGCTCAGGCGGCTCTTCACTTTTATGAAGAGCGGTCCGGCAAGGAGATCCGCAACCTCGTCAATATCGTTCGCAAATGGGCGGAGCGGAAAGAAGACCGCGCGCTGGACTGGCTCACGGCTCTGTGGGATTACACTTCACGCAGCCGCCGGCTGGATAGCGGCACGAATCGTCCGGCGAGCTCGGGAAGCATCGTGTTTTATGCTTTCCCGCAGCGCGTCGTGGATCAGATTGTGGAACGTACTGGCGGGCGGCCGATTACGGTAGCGCTTCCCAAGCTCGTTGACGGCGAAGTACGAATCGATGCAGCCGGAAACGTCTTTCTGATCGATGAAGCGCCCGATGGCGCCGGGTCCACCGTGCGCCGCGAAACGCTTGTCGTGCAGATCCCCGGAGACGGGCGGGTGCTGACGGACGGCAACCGATCCTACCAGATCGCGCGCTTTTCCGTTTCACCCGGCCCGGCACTGGTCCGTAACGGGAGGCTCACGTTCCCGACACGCAGCAGCGCCCCGGCGTTCCTCAAACGCAGGCAATTCAATAAAATTGTCTTCCCAGGGTGGCCCGAATATCCTCGGCCACCCTGGCTCTTTTCTCCCTCTTCCTCTGTTCCCCAATTTCAGGACCGCATCCGTTTTTGGAGGAAGCGCAAAAGCATCGCAAATTCTTCCTATGCGGAAACCGATCATCCTTATCCTCGCGCTGGCGCTCGCCGCCAGCGCGCAGAAAATCGAGACCGAACGAGCCGACCGGAACCGGGTCATCCGGCTGCAAACCATCTCGAATCACCTGAGCATAATCGAATTGGCTGAGCCCGTGACGGAAGTAGCCGCCGGCAGTTCGTCCTACAAAATCGAGTGGCGTGGCAACAAAGTCTTCGTCCAGCCGCTCGAACCTGAAGCCACAACAAACCTCTTCATCTGGACGGCATCCGGAAGGCTGAACTATGAGCTGGTCGCGGTTCAGTCCGTCGCCGACGCACAGTTTGCAATCGACGAGGAACCGGCACCAAAGGCGGCGAGTGCAGTTGATCCGCGACCGGAGCCGGCTTCCGATCCCGCCGCCATGGAGCAAGCGAAGCTTGCAACCGACCTCTTGTTCGCGAGCCGGCCGGTCCGGCTGGTCGGGCAATTGAAACGAAACCGCGTGCAGCTCGTTTTGAAAGACCTCTATCGCAACAGTAACCGCATCTACGTGCGGTATGCCATCCAGAACGATAGCCCAACCCCGTATGAGCCGGGGTCCCCTGCTGTGTTCACGCTAAAATCACCCCACAGTTCGCGTTCGCTGTACTCGCTTTCGGCAAGCCAGATCACATCTGACCGTCTCCGCATATCGGATGACGGAGAGATGGCTATCAATGCCATTGAAGCGCAAAGCCCTACATCGATTGTTCCGCCCGGAGGGGCCGCACTGGGCTTGATCGCGTTCGAGCTTCCCCGAGCGGCGCAGCATTCCGGCCCGACTGTCCTTCGATTCGCCTTTCCGTCGGACGGCGCAGGAGAGGTGAGCGCATATCTCGTGTTGTGAGGAGTCGCTATGGACTACAGCAACATGACAGCCCAGGAGGTACTTCAAATCAGGCGGGCCCAACCGCCGTTTGAGATTCCGGCAGACGCCTCCATCGACATCCCAGTGCCTGATGCCGAATACATACGGCAGATG
>JAFAQG010000764.1 GCA_019246575.1 Acidobacteriaceae bacterium | reverse complement strand
CGCCTTGCGATAGGCTTCGGCGAGTGTAGCTTGTTCGGCGCAGCCGCACGGGTTCGTATGTTTGATGATGGCGCAGGCCGGCGCATCGAACTCCTGGAGTAAGAGCCATGCGGCATCGAGATCGACGAGGTTGTTGTAAGACAGTTCCTTGCCGTGAAGCTGCTCGGCATCGGCGATGCCGCCGTTATGCAGACTGTAGAGCGCGGCGCGCTGATGCGGATTCTCTCCGTAACGGAGCGCCGCTGTTCGCCGGGCCGAAATCGATACCTGCGCGGGCAAATCTTCTTCGAGGGTTTGGCCTTCGGAATTGATGAGCGCGATGCGAGCGAAAATCGCGGCATCGTATGCGGCTGTAGTCGCAAATGCCTGCTGGGCGAGATGCCACCGTGTTGCCGCGCTGACTTCGCCGTTGGATTGGATCTCCTGCAGAACGGGCGCGTACTGATCGGGGGAAACAAGCACGGTAACATCCTGAAAGTTCTTAGCTGCGGCGCGGATCAGGGTTGGCCCGCCGATGTCGATGTTCTCAATCAGTTCTTCGCGGCTTACCCCAGGCTTGTTGGCGTACTTTTCGAACTGATACAGATTCACGACTACCATATCGATGGATGGAATCGCATGCTCGACCAGCGATCTCATGTGCCCTGCGTTGGCGCGGATGGCGAGGATGCCTCCGGCGATACGGGGATGAATCGTTTTCACACGGCCGTCGAGCATCTCGGGGAATTCGGTGATATCGGCGACTTCACGGACTGGGATGCCGTTCTCGCGCAGGAGCTTTGCCGTTCCACCGGTTGAGATGAGCTCGACACCGAGCTGGTCTAGTTTGCGGGAGAAGTCGATGAGGCCGGTCTTATCGGTGACGCTCAACAGAGCGCGGTGGATGCGGGGCATGGTGGTATTGAATCAGACCGCTCCCTGGCGGTCGCGGCTCGGTTTCGGATCAATGGCGGCGGTGGTGTTTCTTATGGGCTGGCGGGTCCTGAGAAGGCGCAGAAACCTGTTCGGGGCTGCCGATTTTGCTCAGGATGCGGTCTTTGATCCAGTGCTCATCCCACCATTCGATGGGATTGACCTGAATACCGGCAATCAACATGCTGAAGTGAACATGATCGCCGAACGCCATACCGGTTGCGCCGCTCACGCCAAGGTGTCCCTGCTTCTGGACCATCTGACCCACCTTTACATCGATCCTGCTCATGTGCCCGTATAGAGTTTGAAGGCTGTAACCGTGATCGAGGACGACACAATTGCCGTAAATGCCGAGACGGTCCGCATAAATCACTTTACCCGAGTTAGCCGCAGTTACAGGCATATTTCTCGTCTGCGCGAGATCGAAGCCTAAGTGTACCTGCTCATCGACTTTCTTGCCGTGGTATTTGTAGGTGCGCGTATCGGCGAAATATGATTCGCGCGTGCCTTTAATAGGAATGAACGGGCCCGACCATAGAATGCGCTGTTCCGTATTAGTGCGCATGTAATAGATTTGGTCGTTATTGGCGCGGCGCATGTCGCGGTTAATTTTGACAAAGCGATCGATGAGGCTGCCGCTGCCCTCGGGATCGAGCTCGCCGACTACTTTCTGCAATTCCTGGTCGGTGAGCTCAATGTCGCTTTGGCGGAATTTTTTTGGAAAGATTCTCACCCAAAAGGTCGTGGTTACTTCGGTACCCGCTTGGTTGCGGGCAAACGCAAGGGGAATGGTGCTGGCGGGAGTGTCCCAGGAATACGGGAATAGAGAAAAGCGGTGATTGCTGTTCGCGGGCTGGCCAGGCATGGGGAAGGCGCCTGCGGCGTATTTGCCGACGCGAACTCCGGCATCGGACCAGTTTCCGTCCAAGTCGAGAGTGACGAGCTCTGCGCCGCCCTGATTGATGTAATGCTGACGGCCGTCGGCGACGATGGTCGGGGGACGCAAGATGATCTGAATATCCCGCGACAAGGTTGCCTTGTGGCCACGCAGATCGTTCGATTTAGCCTGAACGATAAGGCGCGCGGATCCTTCCTGTAAGAAGTCCGCCTGCTTCTTGCCGGCGGTGAACGTGTAGGCTCGGGTGGGCTGTTTGGAAACGGTCTTGTCCTGGTAGATAGTTTGCGTGCGGCCGTTCTGCTCGATAGAGACAGTAAACGATTTCACGCCATGCGGAGCGTCGGCCTGGACTACGACGGTGGTTGCATGTCCGATAGCGGTTACGGGCCTCACGAGCTTAAGCGCGACGGATTTGCCCGAGAACCAGACGAACCCAAGTGCGATAACGACGATCGCAAGGACGATAGCAAGGAACTTCTTCATTTCGATAGAGCTTTCAGGTTTTGATGACGCGGCGATCTTCTATACGGTAGTTGCCTTTGAGAACCCAAGAGATCGCCTCGGAATAAATCTTGTGCTCTTCGGCAAGAATTCGCGCGGACAGCGTTTCGAGGGTATCGTCGTCGAGGACAGCAACCGCGGATTGCAGCAGGATGGGGCCGCTGTCGAGGTTCTGGTCGACGAAGTGGACGGTACAGCCGGTTACCTTCACGCCATGCACGAGAGCCTGGTGCTGGGCGTCGAGGCCGGGGAACGCCGGGAGCAACGAGGGATGGATATTCAATATTTTACGAGGGAATTGCGAAACGAAGTCGCCGCTGAGGAGGCGCATGTAGCCGGCGAGGCAGATAAGATCGATGCGATTTTGGTTCAGGAGCGCGGCGACTTGCGAATCGAATTCAATACGGTCGACGCCGGCGGACGGAATGGAAGCGCAGGGCAGGCCGAGCTCGCGAGCCCGGGCCAAGCCTGGGGCGCCGGGCTTATTCGAAAAAACCAGGCCGATCTCGCAATCGAGCTTTCCGCTGCGGACGTTTCGCGCGATGGCTTCAAAATTCGAACCGCGGCCGGATAGGAGGATGCCGAGGCGAGGACGCGAGTGTCCGCTCACAGGTAGACGACCTTCGGTTGCCGTTTGGATTTGCGGTGGACGACGCGGCCGATCTCGTGAAACGGTTCGCGGAGCTTCCGCAAGATTTGCGAGACGGAGCCAATTGTACGCGGGGACGCGATCAGAACCATACCGATGCCGAGATTAAATGTTCGGCGGAGATCTTGTTCGGGAATGTTGCCAAGGCGCTGCAGGAGGTTGAAGATGGGCTGGCGCGGCCAGGACTGGAGCTCGATTTCGGCGGCGCAGTTATCGGGAAGAACGCGAGGAACGTTGTCCGTCAGGCCACCGCCGGTGATGTGGGCGGCTCCCCTTAATAGGTTGGCGTGGTGCAGGGCTTGGATGGGAGCGAGATACGATTTGTGGATTTTCAGCAGTTCGTCCGCGAGAGTTTGGGAGAACCCGGGCAACCGCGCATTGATGCTGTGGCCCGCGGCTTCGAACAGGATCTGCCGGGCGAGCGAGTATCCATTTGTATGAAGGCCCGTGGAAGGCAGGCCGAGGAGAAGGTCGCCGGGTTCGATACCGGCTCCGGTGAGCAGGCGTTTGCGCTCGACCGCGCCGAGGATAAAGCCTGCGAGATCGTATTCGCCGGGCGCGTACATGCCGGGCATTTCGGCGGTCTCTCCGCCGATCAGAGCGCAGCCGTTTGTTTTGCAGCCGCGGGCAATGCCAGCTACTACGTCGCCGCAGACCTTCGCATCGAGTTTGCCGACAGCAAAATAATCGAGGAAAAACAGAGGCTCCGCGCCCTGGACGGCGATATCGTTGACGCAGTGATTCACCAGGTCTTCGCCGATGGTATCGTGGCGGCCCGCGGCAAAAGCGATTTTCAGTTTGGTGCCGACGCCATCGGCCGAACTGACGAGGACAGGATTTCGCCAGCCGTTGAGCGAAAAGCCAGCACCGAAGCTGCCGATGGAGGTGAGGACGTTCGGGGTGAGGGTTTTCGAGGCATAGCGCTTGATGAGAGTTACGGCGCGATTGGCTTCATCGATGTCGACGCCGGCATCTTTATAAGTACTCTTGCGCACGATTCCGAAGCAACAGTGTAACGGATGGGGGAGGGCGGGCGTGTGGCGCGCTTTAATCCAGACGCTTTTGCGCGTCATGCAAGCGGCTGACGCAGAAGCGCTTGGCGGTTTGACGGTCACGGGAAGGGAGATCGGATAGGTTGTGACTCAGATCTGGGCTTCAGGCTGCCGGTTCGCGCACTGTGGTTTCATCAGGGCTTCGCAACACGTCATCCAGCCTGACGGCATGCCGGTCTCCTCCTAAAATCGG
>JAFAQG010000705.1 GCA_019246575.1 Acidobacteriaceae bacterium | reverse complement strand
TGCAGCATGAATCCCGGTAATCACAGCCTCGCTCGGCGGAACGACAAGCTCTGCCTTCGATAAGTCGGGGTTCGTAGCGTTGGTCCGGAGAATTTTGTATCGTGGAGCATCCTTGTACGTGAGTACGTAAACTTCATCATCGTGGACCGCAATACTCTTTACGCCATCCACGAAGTCGGCCACCTTGCGCCACTGCTGGTTCGATTTGCCGATGGCGCTAACCGGAGCAACATAGTAAGCACTGTTTGGAGTAACACTGCCATTCAGGACACCCAGCGCGTATCGTGAGTCCGGCTCGATCTCTACCGACGCGATGAGACTTGGATCGACGTCAATCGACGGAACCACGCCATAGCCGAACACTGGTATATCTTTTTCGGGATCTGTTCCCAAAACGTGCAGATAGGACCTAAATTTCTGCCTCACCTCTGAGGCCGGCGCGCCTGCCGGCAACTTCTGCAGTCGGCCGTACACGAATGATCGGTTATCAGGCAGCCAATGAGGTTGCCAGGCCTCGGCGCCTACGCGAGAGATCACATCGCCCGTTTCGCGGCCTGTGGCCATCTCGATGACGTGCAGTTCGCCGTCGAGTTCCGAACCTCCGGGAATTATGCCGAGCGCCACGTATCTGGAATCATCTGATATGGCAGCGCCCCAGATGGTGTTTTTTCCTTTGCTCCGGCTGGAGCCGATGAGCGTAACCTTTTCGGGATCCAGCAGCAACGTGTCTTCGCCGGTGAGTCCCCTGCGCCGGTACAGTTTGGCAACGTCATCGCCGGGTAGGCGCTTCGTCACGAGATACATATCGCCCGGGAGCCGCGTCGCAAACACTCTCGGTAGCGAGTGGTCGAGCTCCTCGATGCGCCGCAGCAAAGCGTCACGACCAGGAATGCGCGCTAGCACTGATCGAGTGTAGTCGTTCTGCGTCTTGAACCAGGACTGAACTTCGGGATCCTGAAGGTTCTCCATGTAGCGATATGGATCGGAAACTTTGACTCCGTGGTAATCGTCAACGACCGCCCTGATGGGCGCTGCAGCCGGAAGCGCTGGCGCGGAAGTCCCATCAATTTGCGCTTTCACTGAATCGGACAGCGCCATCTGGAGAACCGCGAAAACGACAAGCACCGAAGGCCGGGATGCAATTGCCTGCATATTTGCTCCTCACAATATAAAAGAATGCAGGGGAGTGTATCACGAACCCGCGTCTTCGCGTCTCTCCTCGCTGGCCAGTCCTAGTCGGCAGCACCAATTTGCTCACGGCACTGCAGGATTCAATTCGCCGGTTTGGTCCCATCGAACCCCAATGCGTTTCGTTCATTCGCGCCGGCAGATCATACAAAGCCGCATCACTCAGCGACAATCCCGCAATCGGTGCACCCCGTGGGCACGGCGAGCGTGCTTGAAATGTTGAACGTATTCGAGCTCGTCGCGGGAATCACCACGGTGTGGCCCGGCGTACAAGCCGCAAAGCGCGTTCGTGAATGCCGCCCGTGTCGTCCGTCGATCCATCGCCCTTTGCTCCGAAATCGAGCACGCTGAGGGTGTCGCTCAATTTCGAGGCGGCGGTGCGCGCCACCGCCCCCGTGCCCGAAGCCGTGTAGGTCACGTTGGCGGCGTCGGTTGCGGAGCTCGCGCCCACATTCCCGTTAAACGTCGCAAAGCGTCGCGCCGGTCATCGATAACGGCGACCCTGTCGCACGCAAGGCGCTGTCGCTGATGGGTCCGCCCACCAGTTCTGATTACCGCTCGCTTCGAAGGCGACAAAGCGGTAGGCGACCGGGTCGACCCACATCGGGGCCGAAGAGCTTCATAGAAATTCGGTTGCGTGTCAGTACAAATGTACGTACAATAGAGATCAGTGGGCTACGAGTGGGATGCGACGAAAAACGCCGAGAACATCGCGAAGCACGGCGTCGACTTTGCCGACGCTGTCCCGGTCTTCGAAGACGACTACGCCATCACTACATCGATGACCACTCCGATCCCGGCGAGCAGCGCTACCTGACGCTCGGCACGGACGCGTTGCTGCGCGTCGTGGTCGTGGTCTATGCCTGGCGCGGCGAAAACATCCGCATCA
>JAFAQG010000640.1 GCA_019246575.1 Acidobacteriaceae bacterium | reverse complement strand
GCGGAGCCATACGGCGGTGCGATCACGCGCGGTCTGGAGAAGGATGATTACTCGGAGCTGGAACATCTCCGCGAGCAGGACAACCGCTATCGCCTTCGCATCACAAACGAGGTGGACGAGCAGCAATATACAAATCTGATGGAGCTCTGGGTGCTGGATCACGATCCCGGCACTCGTGTGCTCGCGGACCAGGACGGTCATCTGCATACCGTCGGCAATGTGCGACAGTTGCTCAAAGCCAGCGATAGCGCGGGTGCTGACCTGGCACCCTGGCTACGAGCAACAGACCGGCTGATCTGGGAGCCCGAGGCAGTCCCCGATGCGCAAGGAAATCTCAGGCGCGAAATTACGATGGAGTTCCCGAAGCCCGCGGGTGCGACAAGCGCGAAGCTGGTGGTCAATGCAGCAACCGGCCTGTGGGGATCGTACATGATCAAGAAAATGGTGGAACTACGCGGGCGCGCCGCGCGGGACTGGTTTTGGAAGATCGATCACGATCCCGGCGAGGTCCGGTCTCTGTTCGCGTGGGACCTGCGCGAAGAGCTCTTTGCGCTCAAGATCTACGTCCAAGAACCGACGGGCTGGGAGGTTCGCGGCGTTTTGCAGGGCATGGGCCCGTTCATCTCAAAGGACCGCGTGGTGCCTCTGGATATCACGCGTGTGCGCAGCGACCGCTTACGCATTCGCATCCGCCCGCCTGCCGGCTTCTGGGCCCTGAACTCCTTCGCGGTCGACTACACGCGGGATGCTGCCGTCAATCTGACGCGAGTGCCTCCGGCATCCGCTCGGGATAACCAGGGAAGGGCGGTGCTCGCGCAACTCCGTGCTGTAGACGATCAGTATTACGTCATGCCGACCACCGCCGATTGGGCAGATGTGGACTTTGTCGTACCTGCCAGGCGTGCCGGCCGGCAGCGCACTATTTTTCTTCACAGCCGCGGCTACTACACTCTTCATCTTCAGAACGGCGGTGAGCCCGATACACATGCCATTGCACAGATTCAAAATGTCCCCGAGACTCCGGCGCACTTCGCCGCGGCGGCATACGCGGAATGGCGAGCCGAAAGGAACGGCACACCGTGAGGTTGTTACATATTCGAAAAGTGCTGAACCAGAGTCGAGCACCTATTGAATCCGCCTGACGAACAGGGTGCGCGACGCGCAGTCACGAACTCTGTCGCCGCACGGACGCGGTTCCAAATTCTTCGTGAGACAGACGCGCACTTCCGTGAGCTCGCCGCGGCGGCATTGCACATAAATCGCTCGAACATCGCCGAAATGGCTGGCCTCTCCGAACCGGTGCTCAATCTCGCGCGGGCTAATCGTGAAGCCTAACCGCGTTGACAGGAACAACTCCGGTATGCGGACGCGATCCGCGGCGCGGCGCACGGCAGCAAAATACTCCGAAGCCGGAAGTCCGGTGCAGGAACCGTGTGCGCGCCACTCATGCTGGATCAGCATTCGATCCGGCATGATGGGCAACAGATCGTCAACGATCGCCGCCCTCGCGGGCGGCACCGCGCGGCAAAACTCGAGCGGGCGGCCGTCCTCGAGCTCAGGCCACAATCCATGAACGATGAATCCGGTGTGACGCTGCGGGTCGCATTCCCGCGACGTTTCCGCCCGATTCTCTCCGGCACAGAACGCCGGCGCCCAGGAAAGCGACAATATGTAGTAGTCGAACCGTTCGCGCGGCGCCTCCGCACGCCCGGTTCTGTGCGACCGGGACTGGCATGATTGAGTGAGAATGAGGGCCCAGCAGACCAGTACTGCGACTGCCGTGACCGCTACGGTACTCCCGCGCCGCCAGGCAGCGCCGCCAGTCCATCGGAAGCACGTATTCATTGCAACCATTCAGCGTCTACCGTATAGAGCCCGCGGTTAGATGACGATCGGGTACCAAATCATATCGCTGTTCATCCTCGGCTTGCCGGTTGCCTCGGTCGCCTGGACCATCACGCACGAAGACGTCTTTCGCGAGCCGCGGGACTGGTGCAAGAAGAACAGCGAGCAGTGCCGCAACCTGCTCCAGCGCAAGTTCTTCTATCTGTTTA
This sequence comes from Acidobacteriaceae bacterium, assembly GCA_019246575.1. The sequence goes on along the minus strand of JAFAQG010000640.1, from coordinate 4,494 downwards.
CGTGTGAGTACTGCTTCAGCCATTACGTAACGGCCTTCTTCCTGTTCATAACGCGTTACAAGCTGCTGTTCAACGATTGGCGCGGTTATTTGATTGCGTTTTTCGCGCTCGTTTGGGTGGCAAATGTTTACATGAACCTTTACTCTCACGTGCGGCTCGATGTCAAACGCGAGCGCGTCGAGATCGCAGCGCAGGAGAAGACGATCGAGGCAATCGACAATACGGCGCAACAACCGCCGCCGCTGATCGCTGCGGTTACTTCATCAGAGCGCGCCGATCCTCGGGCGCCAGATGGTCATAAAGCTCCGTAAATGCCGCATTCGTCCAGCCGAAACCGGCCTGATTCGCGCTATATCCAAAATGAATTTTGGAGCTCACGTTTGATCCCCGGCTCACCACATCGTACTTCTCGACAATAAATCCCTGCCGCAGAAATTCTCGCCTGACCAGTGACAAAAATTTCATCGAGATGCGCTCCGCGTCGCGGTTGTAGCCGTACCGGCGCAGTCCCTCGACCGCAATCATCTCGAGCGGCGCCCAACCGAACGGTGCATCCCATTGCTCTCCGCTGACCTCGGCGCTGGTCTGCAGACCTCCCTCCCGCTCGAACAAGGGAAGGTTCTTTACAATGCGAGCAGCCCGTTCCTTTCCGGCAAAGCCGGCCCATAGCGGGTAAAAGGTCGTCAGAAACGGATACCGCCGGATCTTTTTCGTAACGAAGTCGTAATCGTAATACAGGCCATCCCTCTCGTCCCACATCAGGCGATTCACGGCTTCCGCGCGCCGCCGAGCCTTGTCGCGCCACCCGCGCGTTTCGTTCTCGCGTCCCAACGTTTGCAGAATGTCGGCGGTCTGCATCTCCATGAAATAGAGCAGCGAATTCAGGCACACCGGATCGTAATGGATGATATCGATATTGAAGGGGCCAAACCGGTTCGACGGATCGAACCCCGACTCCCGCATCGAGCGGTCGCCCTTATAAAACAGCATTGTGAGTTGGCCGGTTTTGCGGTCGTAGTATTGGTTGAGATCGTATGCGGTTACGTTGTGTGTCCGAAAATACTCCCTGACGAGTTCGTAGTGTGTCCGCCCTTGTGCGTCGCGCTCAGCCGAGATGACCTCGGGCGCAGGGCCGTTCGCTAAATCGAAATAACGCGACAATCCCGTCTCAGGCGTTAAGTGCGGCTCCGCCGTCCAGAAACGGTAATAATTCTCGATACCCGGCAGCGCGTCCCTCAACCATTGCTTGTCGCCCGTTTTCTGATACACATTCAAAACCATCTCCGTAAGAAACGGTGGTTGCGAGCGGTTTAGGTAATAGGTCCGGTTTGCGTTCAGCACCTTGCCGTAATTTCGGACCTCGTACAGAAAGTTATCCGCCATGTTTTTCGCAAGCTTCAACTCGCCATCGCGGAGCAGCCCGACCTGGATGAAGTAGCTGTCCCACCCGTACATCTCATTGAAGCGGCCGCCCGGCACGACATACGGAAGCGGAAGATACAACAATCCTGGCTGTTTCAGCGTGTCCCAGGCAGTTGGAAGCACACGAATGTCGATTCTTTTAAAATCATCAGCAGACATCTCGCGGCGCAGTGCAGCGGCCATCGGTTCGGTTTTTTCCGTTTGCGGAATGTAGAGCGGCCAGCGGCCGTCGGCTTCGGGCTGAAACTTCGGATCTACGGCTGCGGTTGCCAGGTCCTTATTCGATCGCGTCAGGACTCGCCATGTCTGCTTAATGTAGGCGAGAATGGACGGGCCTGTCGCTCGAGGTACGGTCTGCGCTGAGGGCGCGCATGCCGGCCGCCACAGCAGCAACACAACAGCAGCACGTAACAGACACCTGCTCGAAACCATGTGCTTCAGTTTATGTCGAAAACATCCGAGGTGCGCCGCATAGCTGCCGGTACCAACAACGGTTGACGTTAGCGGTAAAATTGACTAAATTAAGCGCAGACAGTCTGCTCGGACGTACCGGCGGCGATCGGTCTCTCGCACCGCCGGAGCCGCCCGGCCCGAAATTCTTCTGAGTAGACCGTTCAGGGGGGTCTTATGCGAACGCGAACGACGTTTGCCGCCGCGGCGGCGCTTTGTCTCTCCTTTGCTGGGACGGTTTTTCCCCAAACGTCTTCCGGTACTCTCGCCGGCCGGGTCATCGATCCCTCCGGCAGCCCGGTTGCCGCCGCCGAAGTCCGGCTCACAAACCAGGTCTTAAAAAATGTCCGCACCTTCACAACTCCGGAAATGGGTCGGTTCGTGTTTACGGATGTTGCTCCCGGTACCTACAGCCTGCAAGTGAAGATGCAGGGTTTCAAGGAGTTCGACAAGACGGATATCAACCTCTCGGCCAACGCCAACCTCTCGGAAGGCGATCTCCAGCTACAGGTCGGTTCCGTCAGCGAAACCGTGGAGGTGAAGGCCGATATCGCACAGGTTGAGACCGCGTCCGGCGACCGCTCAGCCTTGCTCGATTCGAAACAGATCACAAATCTGATGGCGCGCGGCCGCGACGTCATGTCCCTGCTGCAGATTCTCCCTGGAGTTGTGAACGACAATACCGGTGGCGAGACGCTCGGCCAGTTCTCCACGCCGACCATGGACGGTGTGCGCAATAACTACAACGCGCTGAATATAGACGGCATCTCCGGCAATACAGCCCGCGGGAGCAATGCGCAGTCTCCCATCAACATGGATGCCATCGAGGAGGTAAAGGTGCTTCTGAACTCCTACCCGGCCGAATACGGCACTGCCTCCGGCGGCGTCATCAATATCATCACTAAGGGCGGCACCCAGCAGTTCCATGGCGGCGCTTATTATTACAACCGCAACGAAGCCTTCAACGCCAATAACTTCGTAAACAACCGGCAAGGAATCGCGCGCCAGCGCTACCGCTACAACACAACCGGCTGGAACCTGGGCGGTCCCATCTACTGGCCCCACCACTTCAACGTGGATAAGCAGAAACTTTTCTTCTTCTTCTCCGAGGAATACCTTCCCAATCAGAGCCCCAATTCTCTTCGCAATTACACCGTCCCTACCGCACTCGAGCGTCAGGGCAACTTTTCCCAGAGCGTCAATAGCTCGGGCCAACGCTTAACAGTGATCGACCCCAGCACCAAGGCGGCTTTTCCGGGCAATATGATCCCTGCAAACCGCATCGATCCCAATTCTTCCAAGTTGCTGAGCGTTTTCCCGCTACCGAATGCCACGAACACGGCGGTCACCAAGTTCGGCTATAACTTCCAGATCGCCGGCACGGAAGATATTCCCATCAACCAGGAGATTCTTCGGGTCGATTACAACATGTCCGACAAAGCCAAGGCGTGGTTCCGCGGGAGCGGATACAGCAGCGACAATACAGGATTCACCAGCGCCGCTATCAGCAACGAGTGGGGATTGGCCGCGGTCGACTATCAACAAACCATGCCCAATGTGGGCGGCAATTTCACTTACACGTTCAGCCCCACGCTGGTGAATGAGGCGACCTTTGGCCTGAACCTATGGAATGAGAAGCAGATCCTGAATAAGTCCGCGCTGGCCGCGTACCAACGTGCAACTTACGGCATCAATATCCCGCAGACCTATCCGGCGGACAACCCGCTCGGCCTTTTACCCGCCGTCCAGTTCGGCAATCTCGGCAATAACAACGCCGCCAAGATCAGCTACGACGGCCGCTTTCCCATGGTGGATGACTCGACGGCTTTAAGCTTCAGCGACGGCCTCAGCAAAGTGTGGGGAAATCACCTGGTTAAAGGCGGCATTTACTACCAGCACACGCTGTACAACCAATATCATCAGGCAGGTGGAACCGGGTTCCCCGGAAGCTTCAATTTCACGACCGATTCCAACAATCCGCTCAACACGGGATACGCGTACGCCAACGCCGTCCTCGGCTATTACGATACTTACAGCGAAGCGACAAATCGGGTAAATTACGCGCCGATCACCCGTATTTGGGAATGGTATATCCAGGACCACTGGAAAGTGCTTCCCCGCCTGACTCTCGACATCGGAATCCGCTTCACATGGTCCCTGCCGCAGGAGCCCAATAACAATAACGCTGGAAACTTCGTTCCATACACGTATAATCCGGCGCAGGCGCCCGCGCTCTTCACGCCGGCGGTGGTGAACGGCCAGAAAGTCACTATCAATCCGCTGACCGGGGCGCAGGTTCTGCCCGTCTATGCGGGCCTCATTGTGCCGAACTCGGGCAATCCGCTCAACGGGATTGTCACGCCCACTACGCCGGGCTTCCCGCGTTCGATGGTGTTTGCGAACGGAATCCTACCCGGGCCGCGCTTCGGCTTTGCCTGGGACCCGTTCGGAGACGGCAAAACGGCTGTCCGCGGCGGCGCGGGAATCTTCTACAACGAGCACCCCGATGCCGGAACGCTCGGCAATCTATTCTTCAATCCCCCGGCCATCTACAATCCAACGCAATACTACGGAACCGTTGAAACCGCGGCGAACGGTACGGGCCTTCTTTCTCCGAGCACT
>JAFAQG010000526.1 GCA_019246575.1 Acidobacteriaceae bacterium | reverse complement strand
CTTGACGCGCCCGGTGATCGTACCCCGTCTTGTTTGCCGTCAGCGTAATTTCAAGCCGTTCGGATCGATGCGGGTTGTAAACAAGTGCGGGTCGAAAACACACGAGACACTTAGAGCCCTGATACCGGACGCTCGGGTAAATGATCCCGTTTGAACCTTGATCGAGCAAGTGCCGGGCTAGCGCTTGCGATGACGCGTAACACTGCGGCACCGGTTCGGGTTCGAGGAATTTTTGAAACTCCTCCAGCGGGTCTAGTAAGTGAAAATCCGCTTGGAAATCCGCCAGCCAATCGTCGTACATGGTTACATCGCCTTCAGGACGTTGATCCGGTGCGTCAGGTACGATAATCTCGCTCAGCCGTCTGGCCTTGTGATACACCACTTCGGCAATTGAAGCTTTTTGACGGTCCGCGGCATACCAGGCGCCCCTGGTATTGTCGTTGAATCGAGATCCTGATTCGTTTGGGTGTGTAAATGCTGCATTCACAACGTGTGCGTTCGGAATTGCGTACAGCAGTTCGAACGTGCTGATTCCGATCGATCCTCGCTCTTCGCTCTGAACCCGATCGTTGGTTGCGCCATCCAACAACACCAAATCTTCAACCTCTTTGGGATTGTCGGCAATGGTCGAAAGCACGGTTCCACTTTCGCTGTAACGCGATGGAATTAACCGGTGCGAATTCTCCCAACGAAACGGGCGAACTTCAGGATCTCTCAACGGTCGCCGCGCCAGGAATCTAGCATCCGGCGCACCTGGAACATTCCCGGTTGCCCCTGGCGAATCATGTACTCAATCGGCGCATTCCCGCCAAACATGGCCCCACGATTCCCAAGCCTCACCCAACGGTCAGCCCACTCTTCTCCAAAATAGATATGCAGCGCTTTATAAATACCGATGACCAGCGAAATTCTTAGCAGCGTGTCCTGTGTCAGCTTTTGCTTCTTCGGTTCGCTTTTCCAAGTGTGGAAGGTAGATGATGCGATGCCTCCAAGCAACCCGCGCGCCTGAGACTCCGTCAATCCCCATTTCCCTGCAATCTTCAAAAATGCTTTGATCGCGCTGCCGCTCAACCGCTCGCGAACTTTCGGGTCTGTCAAATCGGGTGAGCGATCAAACGAATACCCGGCGATGATCGGAGGCGCGGCTAATGTCGCCATGAATTCTCGATTCCGTAATCGATTATCCACGAAATCGAGGAGATCTGCAATGCTCTGCATGCCGGCCTGGTACTCCTCACGATTCAAATGAGAGAACAAACCGAACGCCTAAAACTTTTGATTCTTCAGAGAAGTTGTTGATTCCAAAGGAGCAGGCCATTCCCGGAGCTTTGGTGACAAGGAATTTTGGGTCGCGAAACTAACAGGCCCGGAATCTCGTTCGGCCGCCTCGAATTCGCCCGATTGCGTGCGCCGCGCCATCACCTCGCATGAGATATTATGGAGCCGCTAACGCAGAGATCTCTTATGACGACAATCTCACGCCGCACTCTGTTCGCTAGAGGAGCTGGACTGGCGGGCGCAGCCGGACTCTATTCTCTCGCCGGCGTACCGGCTACAGCGACTCAATACACCGATACGCCGGAATCGAGCCTCTTCGGTGCAAAGGCGCCCTCTATCGCAGCCTCCGTCGAGGCCGCTTACTCGTTTATCGATAAGATGATGGACGCCTACGCTCAAGGCGCGACGCTGCGTCTGATTCAAAGTTATTCCGATCAGCAAGGCCTTGAAAGCACAGCATTCACGTATGACAACGCTGTAGTCGTCAATGCATACCTCGTGCGTGCGGAATCGGGAGATATAGTGCGCGCTCAGGTGCTCGGCGATGGCCTGCTCTACGCCCAACAGACCAATAGCCATAAAGACGGCCGGCTGTTTCAAGCCTATTTTGTTAATGCCCCGGATGCTCACGGCGCTTACATTCAACCCGCAGGCTCGCCGTTCTACTTCTTCGGCAGCTTTGTAGGCGACCTCGCCTGGGCCGGAATGGCTCTTTCGCAACTGTACCGCCATACAAAAGACATCAAGTATCTGACAGGTGCTGTCAGGCTAGGCAATTGGATTTACACCAATACCTACTCGACTACCGGCCCCGGCGGTTACACGGGAGGCGTGGACGCTAGTAACAATAAGGTTACTTATAAGTCGACAGAACACAATATCGACACTTATGCCTTCTTCACAATGCTGGCAACACTTACTGGTAAGTCAGTTTGGACCGCGCGTGCTCATTGGGCGGCGAGCTTCGTGGCAGCCATGTGGAATAGCGCAAGTGGATTCTTCTGGACCGGTACAGACAGCGACGGGGTGACCATTAATACATCTAATATTCCTGAGGATGTTCAGACCTGGTCCTTCTTAGCATTTCTGAATAACAAATATGCGGCGTCGCTTGGTTGGGTAACTACGAATTTGATGACAGTTGATACGCCGCAAACAATCAACAGTAAGTTAACCGGAAACACGAGTATTCAAGGCGAAACCTATGCAAGCCTGAGCCTGCGCGCGCTCAAGCCTTCCCAATCCTACGACCAACCGCCGGACCCGAACGCGGTCTGGCTGGAAGGCACTGCTCACACGGTCGCCGCCCTGCTAGCGCAGATGGCTTCTTCCGGAAACTCCGCTCCTTCAGACTCGGCGACAGTAATCCTGCTCCTCGAAAACTTACGCTTGGCGCAAAGTAAACTCGGCACTGGGCAAACGGTCGGCGGGATTCCACTCCCGGGCGGCGAAGGCATCGTCGCATCCTCGAGCGTGTTGAACGGCGGCTTCGGCTCTTCGTATTATCCATACCTGCATATTGGTGCAACTGGCTGGGCGGCGATCGCCGCGCAGTCAGCCAACCCGTTCCGGCTAGGATATGAATCATAACCGCTGACACCCTGATCGAGCATACGGAGCATACGAACATGAAGCCCAAAAACACGATCTGCCTCTGGTTCGACAAAGACGCTCAGGAGGCGGCGCGTTTCTATGCCGCCACCTTCCCGGATAGCGAAGTAACCGCCGTCCACAAGGCTCCGGCTGACTATCCTAGCGGCAAGAAGGGCGATGTGCTGACGGTGGAGTTCACTGTCCTGGGCATTCCCTGTCTCGGCCTCAACGGCGGCCCGGTGTTCAGGCACAGCGAGGCCTTTTCCTTCCAGATCGCGACGGACAATCAGGAAGAGAC
>JAFAQG010000787.1 GCA_019246575.1 Acidobacteriaceae bacterium | reverse complement strand
AGCTTCCGTCGTCGTTTGCTGTTTCAAAACGGCGACGAAATCGACCACCGAAACGTCCGGCGTGGGAACCCGCATCGCATAGCCGTCCAGCTTGCCCTTGAGTTCAGGTAGTACAAGCCCGATCGCCTTCGCAGCGCCGGTTGAAGTCGGAATCATGTTCAGCGCAGCAGCACGCGCGCGCCGTAGGTCCTTGTGCGGGAAATCAAGCACGTTCTGGTCATTCGTATAGCTGTGAACTGTCGTCATCGAGCCTTTCTCGATGCCGAACTTATCGTTGAGAACCTTCACAACCGGCGCCAGGCAGTTCGTCGTGCACGACGCGTTCGAGATGATGTTGTGCTTCGCCGGATCATACATATCGTCATTGACCCCGAGCACAATCGTTACGTCCTCGTTCTTGGCCGGCGCCGAAATGATGACCTTCTTGACGGACCCTCGCAGATGTTTCGCCGCGTCCTTTCCATCCGTGAAGCGGCCGGTTGATTCCACCACAACCTGCACTCCGAGCCCCGGCCAATCGATCTCGGCCGGATCCTTGATTGCGAAGATTTTGATCCGCTTGTTGCCAAAGCGAATATATTCGCCATCGGCCGCGATATCTTCCTTTAATGGCCCGAGAATGGAATCGTATTTCAGTAAGTGCGCCAGCGTCTTCGTGTCCGTAAGGTCGTTGGCTGCGACGAATTCGATTTCGGGATTGTTCAGTCCAGCTCGAACAACATTCCGTCCAATACGGCCGAAGCCGTTGATACCTACCTTGATTGGCATATTGATATTGTATGGCGGGTCGGAAAATCAGCACATAGAGATTGAAGTCAAGAGTTCCGGGCCAGGACGTGAGAAACTCCAGGACATGTCCAACGTCGATGCCAAACACCGCGTTCGCTGGGGAGTACTTGGCGCAGCGGCCATCGGGTTGAAGAAAGTAATACCAGCCATGCAGAAAAGCGAGCTGTGCGACATCGTCGCGCTCGCTTCCCGAGACCGACATCGGGCCAGGAACGCCGCTGACCAACTGAAGATCGCGAAATCCTACGGCTCGTACGAGGAATTGCTCGCCGATCCTGATATCGACGCCGTTTACAATCCTCTGCCGAACCACTTACATGTCCCTTGGACAAAGCGCGCAGCCGAGGCAGGCAAGCATGTGCTCTGCGAAAAGCCTATCAGCCTGACCGCCGCTGAAGCCCGTGAGTTGATTGCCGTCCGCGATAAGACTGGAGTAAAAATCGGCGAAGCGTTCATGGTGTACACGCATCCGCAGTGGCTACGCGCCCGCGAGCTTGTGCAATCCGGAGCCATTGGCGAGCTTCGGGCCATACTCGGCGCATTCAGCTATTTCAATCGCGATCCGAAGAACATAAGAAACATTCCGAAGTTCGGCGGGGGTGGGTTGATGGATATCGGCTGTTACCCGATCACGATGTCACGATTCCTGTTTGGACGCGAGCCGGAGCGTGTTGTCGGTCTCCTCGACTTCGATCCCGAGCTGGGCACCGACCGGCTCAGTTCCGCCATGCTCGACTTTGGCATCGGCCACGCTGTGTTCACTTGCAGCACCCAGTTAGTACCGTTTCAGCGCATTCAAATTCTCGGAACCAAGGCGCGCATCGAGGTTGAGATCCCTTTCAATGCGCCGCCCGACAGGCCTTGTCGGATTTTTATCGACGATGGATCGGAGCTGGCGGGCCGAAATGCTCGCATCGAAGAGTTCCCGGTGTGCGATCAGTACACGCTCCAGGGCGACGCATTCTCGAGAGCCGCAATGGGAGAAGGCGAAGTCGCTGTACCGCTCGAGAATGCCATCGGCAACATGGCCGTCATCGAGGCTCTATTTCGATCCGCAAAGAACAGAACCTGGGAACAACCGCGCGCATAGCACTCTACCTCGCCGGAGGCAACGGTGCCGATGTCATTCCACCCACATCCGCGTATGATTCGTGAACCTTCACCACCTTGCCTTCATTGAACGTCACGAAGGTGATCTTCCCCGGTGGCTCGCCATAAATCCAGTCCTCGATCTCATCGCCCTGTGCATCCGTCTGCCGGCTCTTATTATGCGGCTTTCCCATCGCGAGTAGCACCTCATCGTGGTCCATGCCCTCCACCACGCGCTGCTCCTTGATCGCCTTCTTAATCGGCTCCGGAAGCTTTTCCACGTATTGCTCAGTCGCCGAGCGCTTTTCGAAATCGAACACTGCGGAAAGCATCTGCCGGATGCCAGCGGCTTTCAGCGAAGGAACGCTCTCCGGAAACACCAGCGCGATGTGCGACCCATTTATCGGCTGCCCATTTGGCGCGCGGCTGACCGGCCCCATCGTGCCGCCCATCCCCACCTGAACATGGTCGTACCAGTGACCCGTTCGAGTCCCGCCGTTGATTTCGAGCAGAATCTTATTCGATTCAATCTGAACTCGCGTGATCTGCAGTTCATCCCCCACGCGCGCCGCCGGACCGCCCTCTCGCATCGCCTTGTCCCAGGCGTCTTTGTCATAGCTTCCATCGCTGTGTATCACCAGCGCCTTCTTCGTGCGCGGAAGCGCAACTTTAGCTGTCGCAAATTCAGCCGTCAATCCGCGCTCAATCTCCATGCGCTCGTCGAAACTGAGTTTGTCGGCGCGCCCCAGGCCCGCCATCGCCGTGAGGAGACCAAGGCAGACCACCATCCTCAGCCCGCTTCGTTCAAAACCCGAGCGATCGCGGCCCTTTGCGGAATAATCGGCGCCCTGGCTAGCGCAAAGAACAACACCACGACAAAGATGGTCGTCAACAACCCGCCTTCCGGGCCATAAGCTCCGCCGCTCCAGATCGGTGCCAGATCCCATGCGTACGAATACCTTGTCACATCAATTGTAAGCCCGCTTAAATTGACTCCGAACAGCGGCAGCACAGCATTCCACCCGTAGTGAAGCCCGATGGGGAGCCACAGGTCGTGACTTCGAAGAAACGCAAAGCCTAGCAGAATCCCCCAGAGAATCGTGTTTACGACGCCCAGCTGAGAAGCGTACGGGTTCATCGAATGAGCCAATCCGAATAGAACCCCGGCCGGAAGCACCGTCGCGAACGGTCCTATTTTCTCGACCAATAACTGAAAGGCATACCCTCGGAAGATCATCTCCTCGCCGGCAGCAGCAAACATGGCAGCGGCAAGATAGAACAGCAACGTGTACCACGAGACATTCGAGCCGGCCCGCGGCACTAGATGCCCGCTTCCTGCCAGTAATGGCGCGCTGAGCAGCAGGGCCGCCGTTCCCGCCCCGAAAACTACTCCCAGCAAGAGATTCCGCCTGGCCCCCTGTCCGCCGCCCAGCCCGATATCGGTCAGCGGCCTGCGATCGAAAATCCGCATCGTCAAAAGGTTGGCCACGCACCCGGCAGCGAACAGCCCTATCGTGCCTGCCACAAATGGTCCAACTGCGTAGAACAGGGGCATCTCCAATCCGCACATGGCGGTCAGCACAGCCGAGACAAAGAACGCGATCCGTAGGATTATCCCGAGCCGCGTATCCGGAGATTTAGCTGGCGCGAACCGTCCCGACCCCATGCTTCCGCCTTCTTACCAGACGTCCCTCACGGCCCCTCATTCGACCGTGACCCGTACCGTTGATACCAACCGTAACTGTACCCGAAATCTGCGTTCGGCTCTAACGCGTTCCTGTCTTGTGTCCGATGAGAAAGACATGCAAGAACGTCGAAACGATGCAAGAATGCTTTGCGCCGAACTGGTCCAGCTGACATATAAGGACCAGGCAGGTTATCAGCGCAAGCGAGTCGCGAACCTCGAGGACATTTCTCTTACCGGAGTTTGTCTTCAGGTTGAAGCCCGCGTTCCCGAGGGCTGCCAGGTCACAATCCGTTATGGCGATGGTGAATTGCTGGGCACGGTTCGCTATTGCGTATTTCGCGACACCAGCTATTTCCTTGGCATACAGTTCGATGAAGGCTGTCGCTGGTCAACCCAGCACTTCCGCCCGGAGCATCTGCTCGATCCTCGCGATCTCGTCCAAGAGGCGCTTCGCCGCCGCTCGCAACCCGAATCGCCCGCTGCCCACGATTAGCGGCTGCAATTTCACCGCTGGCTGCTGATCACTGACGGCTGAGTGCTGATCGCTGACAGCTGATAGCTCTCAGCTGAGATCACTCTTGTCCTCGACCGCGAAGTGGATTATCGTGGACCCATGCCTCAAACGTCCGATCACTTCGTGTCCACTCTCTCGCCCCACCTTTTCGTCAGCAACGCTACCGCTGCCATCGATTTCTACAAGAAAGCGTTCAACGCTCAGGAAATAGGCCGCCATCTCGCTCCCGACGGCAAACGAATCATGCACGCCGCGCTGCGAATCAACGGCTCGACCGTTATGCTGTGCGACGATTTCCCGGAATACCGCGGCGGCAAGGGTTCGACTCCGGAGGCCCTCGGCGGTTCTCCCGTTGTTCTCCACCTACAGGTCACGCAAGCCGACCCGGTGTTCAATCAAGCAGTTGCCGCCGGGGCGAAAATCGCTATGCCTCTCAAAGACCAGTTCTGGGGAGACCGTTACGGCCAAATTACCGATCCTTTCGGCCATACATGGTCTATTGGCGCGAAAGTACGCGACATGACTGAACAGCAAATCGAAGAAGCCGCCAAGGCGCACTTTCACTGAGCGCGCAGCGCCGGGCCATTGCTGCGCTGGTCCACGACAGAAGAGGTCGCAGATGAACAAAAGAGACTTTCTGAAAAGCGCAGGCGCTTTTGTCACTGGAGGCATGATGTCGCCGCTCGTGCACGGTGAGCAACCCGCCCCTGCTCGAACAAACTGGTCCGGCAACTACACGTACACGGCAAGCCGGCTCTATGCACCTAAGTCCGTCGACGAAGTTCGTCACATCGTTAAGAACTGCGGCACAATTAAAGCACTCGGCACCCGCCACTCGTTCAATGGAATCGCGGACACCGGCCACAATCAGGTCTCGCTCAAGAATCTGAATGAGATGGTATTGGACGCGAACTCGCGCAGTGTCACTGTCGGCGCCGGCGTCCGATACGGAGACTTAGCGCCGTACCTCCAGAAAAACGGCTTTGCTCTGCACAATCTCGCTTCCCTGCCCCACATCTCGGTTGCAGGCGCACGGTCGACTGCTACACACGGCTCCGGCATCAAAAACGGCAAT
>JAFAQG010000782.1 GCA_019246575.1 Acidobacteriaceae bacterium | reverse complement strand
AGCCTTTACAAGCAAGCAATTCCGCTAGCCAACCCGAGCCGCAAGCCTGGCGAGTGGCAGACCTACGATGTCGTGTGGACGGCGCCTGTGTTCAATGCTGACGGCTCAGTGAAAACTCCTGCTTACGCGACGGTCTTCTTCAACGGCGTGCTCGTCGAGAATCATTTCGAGCTGAAAGGCGAAACGCTGTACATCGGTAAACCCTCTTACAAGCCATACACAACGGCGCCCATTAAGCTGCAGGCACACGGCGACCCGAGCGAGCCGATCAGTTTCCGGAATATTTGGGTCAGAGAGCTCCCATAATCATCTAATTTTCGGCGGTTAGCGCGTAGCGGCCCCGGCAGGCTCGCAGTGACTATTCTTGCCGAAGCACTAAAGCGGGATCCACTCGCGTGGTTCGCCGGGCAGGAAGATAAAACGCCACCAATGCTCCCGCAATTAAAACGCTTGCGGCAACACTCAAGGACACGGGATCCTTGACGGATATCCCGTACACCAATCCCGACATCAACCGGGCCAGTATCCATGAGCCAAGCACTCCCCCGACCACACCCGCCAGCGCTGTCATGAATCCTTGCCGCACAACCATTCCAATCAACTGATGCCGCTCTGCACCTACTGCTACGCGAATGCCGAACTCACGCGTTCGCAAGCTGATTCCATACGAAGCTACTCCGTACACGCCCACGAGCGTTAGTACAAGGGCTAACGCCCCAAAGATGGCTAGCAAAACCGTGTAAAACCGGGGCGTTGCAATCGATTGCTCTACGGTCGCTTTCATTGTTCGCTCATTCTCTACGACCTGCTCGGGATCAAACCGGTGTATGGCTTGCCGCAAAGAAGAAGTAACCGAGTTCGGATCCCCGAATGTGCGAAGCACAAGCGTAGTTCCAACTGCCGGCCCGAGATACTGCTCATAAGATTGGTAAAACTCCGGCACCGGTTCGCCGCTCAATGTGCGGTGCTGAGTGTTGCCCACAATTCCGATAACAGTGACATCCGGGGGGAACGGAGGCGGCCGGCTGCTCAGATGTTTCCCAACGGCATTTTGACCGGGCCAATACTTCTTAGCCATCGCCTGATTGATGACTATCGCGCCTTTATCCAATCTCGGTTTAACCCTGCTGAAGAGCCGTCCCTGCATGAGCCGAATTCCCATGAGCGCGAAGTAATCGGCGCTAACAGCGTGAAAATCGATTTGATGCGGATTGGGCGACATACCCGGCAAGTACAGTTGAAGCTGAACCACAATGTTTCCGAAAGGCAAGTATCCCGTCAGCGCCGCTTGCTCAACACCGGGAACGCTCTCCGCGACTCGGAGCATCTCGCGATATCGTTGCGTCAACAGTTCGCGGCTGAGGCGTCGAGCATGGCCAGGCGGCACCGTTGCCGTGAGTATGTGCGCCGCCTGGAATCCAGGATCAACACTGGCTAAACGAACAAAGCCGCGGACCATCAGGATTGAGCCCGCGAACAGGACGAGAGCAATCGCAATTTCACTAATCAATACAAAGCGCTGCGCCCAAGATGTCGTGCCGCTCGACGTTCTCGCGCGATCCGCCTCGCTTAGCTTAGCTGCCGAGAGCCCGACCGCTGGACCCAGACCGAAAAGTACCGCCACACCGCATGTCAACACTACGGCGAAGCCCAGGACCGCCACATCGAGCCGTGTATCCTCCAATCTCGGAATCCCGAGGTATGGCGGAAGGAGCCCGCGAAGTATACGATTGCCCACATACGCGAGCACAACTCCTAAGACTCCGCCCAATCCGCCTAGTACAAGACTTTCCGTCAGCACTTGACCCGTCAAGCGCCTGCGGCTCGCGCCCAGCGCGCTTCGAATTGCAAACTCATTTCCGCGCGCCGAAGCCCTTCCTAGTAGAAGACTCGCTACATTCAAGCAGGAAAGCAAGACTAGAAAGCCAGTCGCTCCGAGCAGCAGGAGAAACGCGGCTCGGTAATGCTCAACGTCGCGCGTCGCAACCACCTCGAGCGTGAGCCTGAAATTCCGTTCAGATGGTGCGTACGTAGCCAAAAGAGCGGGAGTCAAACGATTCAGTTCGACGCTCGCCTGATCGGGTGAAACGTCTCGCCGCAATCGAGCCACGATCGCCGTGTAACTGCGCCGAGGGTCTGTTGCGAGAGTACGGTCGGGAAGCCAAGCTCCGATTTCCGGCTTAGGAAAATAGAAGTCCTTTGGCATTACCCCAATTACGGCGAAACTTTGCTCGTTCAGGAAAATCGCATGTCCGAGAATTCCCCTATCTCTGCGAAAGTATTTCTGCCACGCGCTGTAAGCCAACACGACGCTTTGTGGCGCGCCACCCTGAAAGTCAGATAGGAGAAAGGTTCGTCCGAACAGCGGTTTTGTTCCGAGAAGAGGAAACAGCTCCGGGGACACTCTGTGCACCCACAAATCCGCCGGATCAGGAACGCCCGACAGGGTGACCGCTTCGAAAAAACCGTAGCCCGCAGCCGTCTCGAATGATCGCGCGTACCGGCGTAGAAACGTGAGATCGGCAATCGTGTTGCTCGGCGTATATCCATTTCCGCCGATCTTCTCGATCTCAATAATCCGATCCGCATTCCGATAGGGCACGGAATGCAGAAAGACAGCGCGAAACGCGCTGAACATCGTTACTGAAGCGCCGATTCCCAAACCCAGTGACACGATGGCGGTGAGCGCAAACGCTGGATTCTTTTTTAGCTGCCGCAATCCAAACCGCACGTCCTGCACGCTGTTACTCCGTTCGCAAGCTCTCCATAGGCTCAACGGAGGCAGCCCGCCGCGCGGGAACAAATGCGGATAGCAAAGCGACCACGGCAAAGAGTGCAGCTACGCTGGCGATTGCCGCTGCGTCGTGCTGCCAGTTCAATGTCAAGACTGCGCGGATCACAGTGCGGAGCATCCACGTTCCAAAAAGCCCCGCTGCCAGGCCCATCGTCAGCATGAAGCCAACCCGCCCGTACACCATCCTGAAAATCCGGGGACGCGTCGCGCCAAGCGCCATCCGCACTCCAATATCGCGAGTCGACGCTTCCACCTCATGGCTGATCAGCCCATACAAACCAACGAGCGACAGCAAAACAGCCAAGCCCGCGAAGCTAGCGAACAACCAATTCTCCAGACGCTCCAACGTGAGGGCCTGCGCGATCACGTGATTCATGCTTTCGGGCGCTCGAAATGGCAGTGTCGGATCAAGCTGGTGAAAAATAGCGCGTAAATCTCCGACAACGGATTCCGGCCTCCCTGCGGTCTCGAGTACTAGGTGCATGGAACCCACGACCATCAACTCGTAATCCCGGGGAACCTGTGAAATAGGCCAATCCATTTCCGCGAGCGGCGGTTCATAGATGCTTTGCCGGATGTCCCGCACCACCCCGACTATCGTCACTTTGTCATCGCTATCGATCACCTTGCCGATAGGATCGTCGCCTGGATGAATAAATTTCTTGACGAACGTTTCATTCACGACGGCGACTCGCTGCGAGGTGAACGTATCACGTAGTGAGTCCGGCAGCCGTCCGCGGAGCAAGCGATCGCCGAACGCGGCGTAATATCCAGGAGTAACGAATCGAAGCTCTGCGAGCCGCTCTTCATTCGGTGGATTCGGAGGATAGCCTGCAATATGCGTGTCGCTGTTCCAGCCCCAGTTCTGGATAGGAACTACTTGAATCAGCCCAGCGCTTTTCACGCCGGGAAGGGCACGGACGCGCTCCAGCATCGGGGTGTAGAAGTTCGCAATCGCAGCTCTGTGTTCATAACTCCCCGGCGACAGATCGATCTCCGCTGTAAGAATGTGATCCGGATCAAATCCGAAATCAGCGTGCTGCAGGCCCGACAACGTGCGGAACACAAGATCCGCTGTAACAAGCAGAATGAGCGCCAGCGCCACTTGGGCGATCACGAAACCAGCGCGCACGCGATGCTGCCCGCGCTCAGCGCCGGTGCGGCCGCCGGAGCGAAGAACCAGGTTCGAGGATATCGCCGAGATCCGCAGCGCCGGAGCTAAGCCGGCAAGAACACTCGCGAGAATAGCGATCGCGAGCGATGCGAGCAGCACCGTGATATTAATCTGTATCTCCGTTCCGCGTTGGAGCGCTTCGGTCAGTAGCACGCTTGTAGCGCGCAACAAACCGAACGCAAGCGCGATCCCTGCGATTCCACCCGCCACTGCAAAAAACACGGTCTCAGCGATAAATTGAAGTAATAATCTCGCGCGGCTTGCTCCGAGCGCCGAGCGCACCGCGATCTCCCGCTCAATGCGCACTCCTCTCGCAAACAGCAGGCCGGCAATGTTGACGCAACCGATCGCAAGCAATACGAGAACCGCATAGAGAAGCAGGCGCAGTGCCGCGGCGCTATTTCCAACCGTGAACGAGGGAAGATCGATGAGCTTCGCGCGGCGGCCTTTTGTGTCGGGATAAATTCGGCCGAGCTGCTCGAGCACGCGATTGAACTCCTGTTGAGCAACTTGCACTTTGACACCCGGCCGCAGACGCGCCACGGTCGGCAGCCAGTGATTGCCCCGGCCAGTGCGCTGCATA
>JAFAQG010000781.1 GCA_019246575.1 Acidobacteriaceae bacterium | reverse complement strand
TCAAAGCATGGATGAAAAGAAGTCCGGATCCAGCGTGGCACTCACGTTAACGGTCCTAGCAGCTTTGTTGCGTCTCGTGCCGCACCCGCCCAATTTCGCCCCCGTCGGCGCTGTCGCGATTTTCGGTGGCGCGCGTCTCCGAGGTTGGCAGGCTTACTTTATCCCACTGCTCGCCATGGCGGTAACCGACCCCATTCTGAGCCATATGGCTGGATACTCCGCCTATTCGCTGGGCACCATAGTTGTCTATCTTTCATTCATGATCTCCGTCCTCCTCGGACGCGTCTTTCTGCAACACACAGCCAACCCGGTCCGCATTGGGACTGTCGCACTCGCCGGAAGCGCTCAGTTCTTCGTCGTGACGAACCTGTTTACGTGGGCGGCAGGAAGCATGTATGCGCACACGACAGCCGGGCTCGCCGAATGCTATATTGCCGCTCTGCCTTTCTTCGGCCGGACGGTTCTCGCGGACCTGTTCTACTCGGGCGTGCTGTTCACCGCCTATGAGCTGCTGAAGCGTCGCGTGAGCCATCCGACACACACGCCGGCCGCTTAGTCTATAACGTCTCGGCAGACCGCGCTCGTAACATCGCGTGTCGTCGCGTTTCCGCCTAAATCGCGGGTGCGAATTCCCGATTCGGTCACACGCTCAATTGCCTGCATCAGCTGCGAAGCGGCCTCATTCTCTCCGAGATGCTCGAGCATCAACACAGCTGTCCAGAATGCCGCAATCGGGTTGGCAATGCCCTTTTCTGTGATATCGAACGCCGATCCGTGAATCGGCTCGAACATTGACGGGAACCGGCGCTCCGGATCGACGTTGGCGGTGGGTGCAATACCCATGCTCCCTGCCAGAGCGGCTGCGAGATCCGACAGAATATCGGCGTGCAAATTCGTCGCAACAATCGTGTCCAGACTTGCGGGCTTCCCCACCATGCGAGCCGTCATGGCATCCACCAGCATCTTGTCCCAGGTGACCGTTGGAAAGTCCGCCGCCACTTCCGCTGCGATCTCATCCCACAGCACGAGCCCGTATCTTTGAGCATTCGATTTCGTCACAACCGTAAGCTGCTTGCGCGATCTTGAGCGCGCCAGCTCGAACGCATATCGCATGATCCGTGTGATTCCCTGCCGTGTGAAGATCGCCGTTTCTGTTGCGATCTCCTCCGGGAATCCGCGATGCGCTCGTCCGCCGACCCCAGCATACTCTCCCTCGGAGTTTTCTCTCACAATGACCCAATCGAGATCGCCGGGCCCGCAGCTCCGCAGCGGTGATTCGATGCCGCGCAGAATCCGCGTGGGCCGCACATTCGCATACTGATCGAAGCCCTGGCAGATGGCGAGGCGCAGTCCCCACAATGTAACGTCATCGGGTATATCGGGCGCACCAACTGCGCCAAAGTAAATCGCGTCAAATCGCCGCAATTGCTCGAGCGCACCCGCAGGCATCATTTTGCCGTGTTGCTTGTAATACGCGGACCCCCACGGAAACTCCTCGATATACAGTTTGAAGCCGCCCTGCCGCTGCTCGAGCACTCGCAACACCTGGACGCCTGCCGCAATCACCTCCGGACCAATGCCATCGCCGGGAATCGAAGCGATCGAGTGTTCGCGCATGGCCGTTAGCATAGCTTGGTGGTATGCGCCTTCTGGCCATCGTGGCCCTGGCTCTTGCGGGGCAACAGCCTAATTCGATTAAGACTTCGGGCTCTATGTACGCACCACTCTGGCTGTATAACGGAACCTGGCAAGTCACCCGAAAACCTCAACCCACGGGGGCGAAGCCGGAAACGCTCTCAAATGAATGCGCGCTCGTAGGCCGGTTCTTCGCGTGCCAGCAAACTGTAAACGGCAAGTCCGGCGGCTTACTTGTCTTCATTCCAACCGATAAGCCGGGCCACTTCTACACCCAGACGATCATGCCCGAAGGCCGGGCGACGGGCCGCGACGATCTTCAAATTTCAGGAGACACCTGGACCTACTCCAGCCGCCGCGATGAAGGCGGCCGAACGACTTTCTTCCGAACGACGAATACATTCACCGGAAAAAATCATATCCATTTCGAGCAGGCACAATCGACGAACGGGACCGATTGGGTCATTCAAAACTCAGGCGATGAGGTGCGCGTCGGAGCCGCGAAATGAGGATTCCTAAGGCAATCTGACCGTACGTTCCTCCCCCGCCCTCATCTGCACCTTAAGGCTCTGCTGCGCGGCGCCAAGCGGCTGAAAGTACAGCGTGAACGCGCCATCATGCGTCGCATTCAATCTAATTTCGGCTGGCCGACCGTTGCGCCACTCAAAACCGACCGTCAATCCTCCCCGCGCACGCAAACCCATAACCTTGCCCTGCGGCCAACTCGACGGGAGGGCGGGAAGTAGTTCTATGCGCCCATCGTCCTGACTCTGCATCAGCATTTCCGCAATCGCCGCTGTCCCGCCGAAATTTCCGTCGATCTGAAAGATACCCGGCGGATGCAAATCGAACAGATTGGGCCAGGTGGATTTCGCATACAGCACGCGCAGGCTCTCATCCGCCTTGTTGCCTTCGTGAAAGGTAGCCCACAGACACGCCACCCACGCTCGGCTCCAGCCCGTGCCGCCGCCTCCGTTCGCAAGCCTTCTTTCGAGCGAAACGTGCGCCGCGCGATACAAATCCGGAGTTTCCGGATTAATCTCGTTCGACGGATACACCGCAAAGAGATGCGACAGATGGCGGTGCCCGGGCTCCACTTCCTCGTAGTCCTTACGCCACTCCTGTAGCTGCCCATATTTGCCGATCTGCAACGGCATCAACTTACTCAGCGCGGATGATAAACGATCTCGCAGCGCCGTATCGGTGTTCAAGATTTTACTTGCCTTCATCACTCGACGGAACAGTGCTGTCGTAATCTCGACATCCATTGTCGGCGAGACATCGAGCGATGCTTTTTGACGATCCCGCGCGTAATAGCGGTTTTCGGGCGAAAGCGAAGGCCCGCTGACTAAGTGCCCCTGCCCGTCATCGAACAGATTGTGCAGAATAAACTCCGCGGCGCCCTTCATCACTGGATATGCCTTATCGCGCAAATATGCTTCGTCCAGCGAGAATTCGTAATGGTTCCACAGAGTCAGGCTCAGCCAGGCGGCCCCGAACGGCCAGATTCCCGACGGAACTCCGTCTATGGCTTCCGTATCTCCCCAGACTTCCGTATTGTGGTGCGCGACGAATCCGGAGGCGCCATACATCTCGCTCGCGGTTCGCTCTCCGTTCGGCCGCATCGTCTGTAGCAGGTTATACAATCCGTCCACTGTTTCACCTAAGTTACAGGTCTCAGCCGGCCAGTAGTTCATCTCCGTATTGATATTGATGGTGTACTTACTGCCCCAGGGAGGGGCAATATTATCGTTCCACTTACCCTGTAAATTCGCGGCAAGTGAGTTCTCCCGGCTGCTCGATTGCAACAGATAGCGGCCGTAAGCGAAATACAAGCTCGTCAGCGCTCGATCGTCTCCGCCTTGGGCAGACCGCGCGAGTAACTGATCCGTAGGCAAGTTATTTTCGCTTTCGCTGTCTCCCAATTCCAGCGATACGCGGCTCGCTATGTTGCGAAAATCCTTCCGGTGTCTAGCGATCAACTGATCGAATACAGCATTTCTCATACTCCGCAATCGCGTACGGCACTGCGTATCCGGGTCCGGCATCAGAACGTCCGTCGCCGCGACGATCAACAACATCGCCTCGCTGGCGTTTTCGACGTGAAGCTTGTCCGTGCCGGCCGCTTTCGTGTCGCCGTCGGAAACGATCCGCACTGCCCCGGTGAAATTCGCCCCGGCATGAGGCTCGCCAATGTACTCTTTTTTTTCTGGCGGGAAGGCGGTTCCACGCAGGACAATCGTGTCTTCGCCGAACGTGGTGTCTACCTTTGAGGCCGCGTCCGCCTCGCGCGTCAGAGTCACAGTAAAGCTCAACCCGCCTCGCTTACTCGCGCGCAGGTGAATCACAATTAAGCCGTCGGGATAGGAAGCGAACGCCTCGCGCTGATAATGCGTTCCGTTGAGGTCATACTCGACCGAAAATACCCCGTCATACAGATCGAGCGATCGCCGGTAATTCGCCGCCTTTGCCGCATCGATGCCATCGAAATCAAGATGCAAGTCGCCCAGCGGCTCATACGGGGGTTGCCGTTGCGGAATCGCCAGCATGGTTTTCGCGGCCAGTGCCTGCGCGTCCATCACCTTGCCCGCCAGCAACATCTGCCGGATTACCGGTATAGTCGCACGCGCCTGCGGATTTACGCGGTCCATGCGCTTGCCCGCATAAATGCTTTCTTCGTTCAGTTGCAAATGCTCACGATCGATGCCCCCGAACACCATCGCCGCTAGCTTTCCGTTGCCGACCGGCAGTGCCTCGCCCCAGCGCGAGGCTGGCTTTGTGTACCAGAGCTTCGGACTTGCGGCAAAGAGTGGCGCAGCAAAGATGAGAAACGTCAGGAATAGGCGTGGCATTGCCACGAGTCTATCGCCGCGATGAAGCCAGAAGCAGGAAGTCGGAAGCAGGGAGCCGGACGGCGATCAAACTCGCTGACGCTCGCGGCTCGGAATCGACGTTTCGGACGTTTCGAGACGGGAGTTCGGACACGGGGTCACCGTGAAGCCGTTGCGGAGTTGCTGGTTTTTGAGTTCCTGGTGGGTAGTTTTCGAGATCAGCAGATGCATGCGGGCCTGGTGAATCTCCTCTTTTCTGGTGTCGGCTTTGGCTTTGCGGTAATCGGCGGTGTCTTGCGCACGTTCTTTGCGCTCCTGCGATTCGAACCCAATTTGCTCCTTGACTCTTTGGGCTCTTAGCGTTAGCAGCTCTTTCAGGCACTTATGAAACGCACGCTGGTGGGTGGTCTGGTAGCGGATCATGAGCGCGAGTTGCTTTTCGTCGTAGCACAGTCCGGTTTGGCTGTTAAAGCAGATGTCCTGCATCACGATGGCGCGCTGCATGAGCCAATGGTGTTGGGCCATGTTGCGGACGAGGATCTTCTCAGTCGTGGTGGAGGGCTGGTGCTCTTCTTCGAGATCGGCTACAAGCCGGTCGAATTCGTCCTGGTCTTCGCCTTCGGCGACAAAGAACTTTCCGGTGAAGCCGAACTTAAGATGGTTGCGGGACGAGATTGCTTTACCTTCTTCCGTCTTGGGACCGGTAGAAAAGTGCGCGTTGATTTTGTTTGCGGTGATTTGGGCCTGGGTTGCCATGGGACGAGCCTCCTGGAAAAACAGCTGTCAGCCGTCAGCTTTCAGCGATCAGCTTTCAGCTAAGAGCAAAAAGCAAAAGCCGGCGAACCACGACGGGTTGCCGGCTTGGAATCGTCACTATAGCACAGCCCTATGTCAAGCGATTTGTGGTTAAAGGTTGTGGTTTCAGATACTTATGAGTTGTGACTATGTTTCTCAATTTTGCTTTTGTGACACCACGGACGCGATGGCCTTTGGACGCGCGGGCTGTGCGTTTCAGAGAAACGAGGCGTCGAAGGGACGCGGGAAGATCGCACCCACCCGCATCCGCTCTACCCTGCCTTCGAGGTTGCCTAAAATCAGCTCTGCGTCGCCGCAGAACTCCCACAGGATCTGGCGACACGCGCCGCAGGGCGGAGTCAAAACCGAAGTATCGGCGATGACTGCAACCCGCTTCAATTTCGCTGCGCCTTCCGATATCGCCTTGAACACTGCCACACGTTCCGCGCACATCGTCAGACCGTACGTCGCGTTCTCTATGTTGCAACCGGTAAAAACGCGGCCATCTCCATCCTCGACGGCAGCGCCAACCTTGAACCTCGAGAACGGTGCATGCGCGCGCGCTCGGGCCTGAAGCGCAGCGTTGACGAGCGCATCGTTAAACATCACCGGTTAACTCTCAGCCCGCCGCGCATCCTTCACCGACAGGCACCACGATCCGTAGCCCCGCTTCCGCGACCCCGGATCGTCTTCGATCTGAAGCAGCACATCCAGCTTCGTACCCGGCGAAAACAGTTCCCGGCGATCGCCGAAATTCCACGCTTTACAAAACAGCATGCGCCCTGCATGCCGCAGCGGAACATTGAAATGTTTACGCTCCGCAAGCACCTTCGCGGGCCCTGCCACTTCAACTCCGCGCGCCAGCAAAATAGGAGCAGGATTCCCGAACCCGAACGGTCCGAGGCCGAGCATCTGCGACACACACCGCTCGCTTAACTCGGTAAAGGCA